>NZ_JBFTKN010000007.1:0-230266 GCF_056395965.1 Dyella sp. 05T440 | reverse complement strand
TGTGGGAGCACACCCTGTGCGCGACAAACCTACGGAGCGGTACACCGCAGCGTGGCTGTCGCGCACAGGGTGCGCTCCCACAGACAAGCGGCAGGCGCGGCAAAGGACGGAGCGATGCTCGAAGCCGATGCGCAGCGAGGCCCAGCTTTAAGTCCTCAGCGATTCGGGCGCGTTGCGCAGCGCTTGGCAGTACCCGCTGTGTACCCTCGGAGGTTGTCCCACAACCACGCACCTCGAGCGTTCAGGCTTATCCCAACACAATGCTGCGGGCGTTATCAGGCCATTCTCTTTGGGTTACTTTTCTCTTGGGCCAGCAAGAGAAAAGTGACTCGAGCGGCGGCAGCCGTTCGAAACGCCCGCCGCGCAGGCGGCACGCTGGCCTCGAGGCGACAGTTAATCACCGAGGCTCTGGATCTTGTCCTGCACCGGGATGACGAGATAGAAACGTTCCCGCGAGCACCCGCCCCTCACCACCGTAAAGGTGGCAATGCCCCAACCCTCTCCCCAAAGGAGAGAGGGAGAAAGGGCGTCCACCGCTACGACGTCCTAGGCACAAACCTCAACGCCACCGAATTCATGCAATAGCGCAACCCCGTCGGCCGCGGCCCATCATCAAACACATGCCCAAGATGGCTATCGCAACCCGCGCAACTGATCGCAATGCGCTCCCACCCAAACGAAGAGTCGCGTATCTCGATCACATTCTGCTTGGCGATCGGCTGCCAGAAACTCGGCCAGCCCGTCCCCGAGTCAAATTGCGTCGCCGCATCGAACAACGCCGTATCGCACGCCGGGCAACGATAGAGCCCAGGCACGGCCGGCTTGTCATGCGCACCGCTGAAGGCACGCTCGGTACCCGCGCGACGCATCACGTAATAAGCATCGTCGCTTAAACGCTCATGCCATTGCGCATCGTTGAGCACGAGTTTGGGCACATGACATGGCCCCAGCTTGTGACCATCGTCCGCGAAGCACACGAGCAGCATGTCGGCGCCGGTGGCGGGTGGCGTTGCAGCCATCGCAGCACCGCTCAACGGACCACGCTTCAACAGCGTCGGTAACGCAAAGCCTCCAATGGCAGCAAAAGCTCCTCCTGTCAGCGCCGCGCGCAGAAAGCGGCGACGTTCCAGTTTCACGATGTCCTGGGTACGGGACATGGCAACCTCCGTGAGGTTAGTGACGTGAATCAGCCGAAGGTAAAGGCGTAGGCCTGCACGCCGGGATCGAGGAAGGTGATCTCGAAGGTCCGCTCGCCCGTGCCATTGGCCTGGCGTACCAATTGATAGAGACGCTGCGAGCCCACCGTTCCGTTGCCGTCGGCATCGGTATCCATGCCGTGGTCGGCGCCTGGCGTTTTGCCGTCGATGGTCACGCGAAAGCGCACCGGCTTCCCGTCATGGCCAGGGCCAAGCACCAGATGCAGGTCGCGTCCGCGGAAGCGATAGGTAATGCCGCCGTTGGCGCTGTCCAGTCGCGCACTTTCGTCGCGGACGGTCCAGCGCCCGTTCAGCGCCCACTGGTTGGTCATCAAGGTCTTCGGTGCGTGGTACGTCCACACATCGTCATGCGCCACCTGGCCGCCCGCGAAGTTCTCGGCACGGGCGTAACCGACATAGGTTTCCGGCGAGCGCATGGCATCACCCGAACCTGCTGCTTCCGCGCCCTCGGCGCCCGGCTGCACATAGCCGCCCGGGAGATTCTTCTGGCCGGCTTCGGTCAGCAACTGGCGGATCACATCTTCGCTCTGCTCGTACTCGCCTTCGCCAAAGTGGTGGTGGCGAATATGGCCTTGCGGATCGATGAAATAGTGCGCCGGCCAATACTCGTTGTTGAAGCCTTTCCAGATCGCGTAGTTGTTGTCGAGCGCCACCGGGTAATCGACGCCGAGGTCCTTGATCGCCTTGCTGACGTTCTGCGGATCTTTCTCGAAGGCAAACTCGGGGGCATGCACGCCGATCACCACCAGCCCGTGATCTTTGTACTTGTCGGCCCATGCATGCACATAGGGCAGCGCACGGATGCAGTTGATGCACGAATACGTCCAGAAATCGACCAGCACGACTTTGCCGCGCAGCGACTGCGCCGTGAGCGGCGCGGTGTTGAACCATTGGGTCGCGCCATCCAGCGACGGCAGTTCGCCTTCGATCGGCAACGGGTCGCCCTGCTTGACCACGGGCTGCGGCGCAGGCGCCGGACGGGCCGCGTCGATCAGCTTCTGCTCGATGCCACCCGTGCTGGCCAGCGCCACGCGCGTGAGCACGCCGGTATCCAGGCCAAGGGCAATCACGGCCACGCCGGCAAGCACCAGCACGCCCAGTGCGCGCCGCACCCATTCGCCAGCGCCCAATGAGCGCTTCATCAGCGAGAACACGCGACCGCCGATCACCAGCGCCAAGGCCAGCGAAGTGGCTGCGCCCGCGGCATAGGTGAGCAGCAGCAACGAGGTTTGCAGGCTGGCGCCGTTGAGCGCCGCGCCGGTCAGCAAGAGTCCAAGGATGGGGCCTGCGCACGGAGCCCATAGCAAGCCGGTCGCTATGCCCAGGCCGGCGGCCGACCAGATCGAATCGTTTTCATCCGAGTGCTGCGACAGCTTGTTGCCCAGCGCCACGAACGGACGGCTGATCCATTCGGCCAGCCGCGTGGAGAGCAGGGTCAGGCCGAGCACCGCCAGCACCACCATCGCGATGATGCGTCCGTACTGGTTGGCCTGGATGGCCCAGCTGCCGCCCACGGCCGCCAGCGTGGCGACCAGGGCAAAGGTCAGCGCCATGCCCAGCAGCATCGGCAGGCCGTTGCGCGCGAAAGGCCGGTCGGCTCGCGCGAACACGAACGGCAGCACCGGCAGGATGCAGGGGCTGAGGATGGTCAGTACACCGCCGAGATAGGCGAGGATCAACACGAGCATGGCGCGGCAGGTCCGAGGGGATGTCACCGGATCATTCGTCCGGGAGTTGTCTCAGGTTACATGCGCCATCAACAAAAAGGCCCGGCGCATGGCCGGGCCTCGTGGCTTGCTTTGCGGGCAACGATCAGAAGCTGGCGCGTGCGCCCACACTGATGTTCTCGGTGCCGTCATTGTTCACGCGTACGCCGCCATGCAGCGCCCAGGTCGGGTTGAAGCTGTAGACCAGGCCGAAGTCGGCATACACCTTGCCCAGGATGCCCGGGCCGCCGTGGCTGTAGCGGCCGCCGTTGCTGTAGCCGATATAGGCATTGGCAACCAGGTTATTCATCACGCGGCCCATCACGCCAGTGTTGATGGCCCAGAGGTTGCCGTTGGTGCTGACGTTGCCGCAGCGGCGATCCGAATAGTTGGCCGAGCTGACCCAGTCGCAGTAGTGGTCGCTGACGTGATCATGCATGTAGGACACTTGGGTCACCCAGTCGGCCTGCGAGCCGATGGAAGCGGCATAACCCATGCCCAGCGACCACGGGCGGTCCTTGAACTTGTCGGTCGAGCCATAGGTGTAGCCCGAGGCGTAGTCGCTGCTGGAATACGTGGGCGAGCGCAGATCGCTGTAGCTGCCGAACACCTGGAAGTTGTTGGCGAACTGGTACGAACCGCTGAGCGCCGCGCCGTCGGCCTTGGCGTAGTGGCCCGAGCCGGTCACGTTGACGTAGTCGAGCTGCACATAGGTGTAGCCGATGCCGTTGCCGTCGGTAGCCTGCGCAGCCAGCGGGGCGATGAAGGCGGCCAGCGCCATCGCCGAGAGGATCTTCTTCATTGGAGCGTTCCTTGCGATTGAAAACGAGCGGCCTGCGGGGGAGACAGGCTCGGCGCGCATTAGGCCAGCGGGGAGGAACGGAGGGCTATCGGATGCCTCTCAAAAGCCGCCAGGCGACGGCGTGGAGGAGGTCTTTGCCGCACGCAGCGGGCAGGGCGGACAGCCGCAGGCAGGTAACCGGGACCCGGCCCGCATCGAATAGGCAGTGAGTACCTGCGACGCTCACCTATGTCCGCCACCTTGACCGCAACCCACTCAATAGGTCTAGATATCGTCCTTTCCCGCTGGGCCAGGATCGATTCAACCGTGAGCGACGCTGCTGCTCCCATCAGCGACACGCAGGAGCGCGAGCGCGCCGCGTGGATGGCTGCGGCACAAGGTGGCGACCGGCGCGCCTATGAACAGGTGCTGGCGTCCTCGGTGCCGCTGATCCGCGTCGCTGCCCGTCGCAAGGGCGTGGCGGTGGATCAGCTCGACGATGTGGTGCAGGAAACCCTGCTCACCGTGCATCGCGTGCGCCATACGTATGATCCGTCGCGTTCGTACGACGCCTGGCTCTCCGCGCTGGCCGGTCGACGTGCGATCGATGCGCTGCGCAGCCAGGGGCGCCGCGGCAGCCGCGAAATACATGACGAGCATGCGTACGACATGCACCCGGACACCGACGATGCGACCGCGGCGACTGAACGCGAACAGGAAGCGCAGCGGCTGCACGATGCGATTGCCTCGTTGCCGCCGGGTCAGCGCGAGGCGATCGAGCAGTTGGGCCTGAAAGAACGATCGCTGGCGGAGGCATCCGCCGAGACGGGGCGCCAGACCGGCGCGCTGAAGGTCAACCTGCATCGCGCGCTCAAGGCGCTGCGGTCGCGTTTCCACGGAGAATCCTGAGCACCATGGCCGAACCCCGACTCCCCGAGTCACTGATCCATTCACTGGGCGACCAGCTCTCGCCGGTGCGGCGCTTGCCGCCCCCGTGGGTGCGCACGCTCGGCTGGCTGGTCGCGGTGGCGGTGATCGCGGCAGGGCTGTTGGCTCACTTTGGCGCCAGCCACATGATGCGCCGCTTCGAGGCCGCGCCGGATATCGCCATCGCGGGCGTCGGCGCCGTGATCACGGCGGTATGCGCGGCATGGGCAGCGTTTACGCTGGGCGTGCCGGGACGCTCCTCGCGTTGGGCCTGGCTGCCCTTGCCCGGCCTGTTGCTGTGGGTGGGCGCCAGCGGGCTGGGCTGCATACGCGACTGGCTGGGGCCATCGGCGCATATCGCCGCCTTCAACGAGGCCAGCGACTGCCTGATCTTCATCATCAGTTTGTCGGTGCCGCTGTCGGTGTTGTTGATCTGGCTGCTGCGTCGCGCCTGTCCTCTACGCCCTGTGCTGGCGGCCATCATGATCGGCCTGGCGTCCGCAGCCGCCTCAGCCGCCTTGCTTGAGATCTGCCATGCCTACGCGGTGGCGGCCACCGATCTGCTCACGCACGCGATGGCGGTGGCCATCGTGGTGTTGGTCAATGCGCTGATGGGCGGGCGCCTGCTGCAGCCTGCGCTGAAATAAATCGCGGCCCACGCTGAATCAAAAGCCGCCGCTAGTCACCGCAAAACAGGTGTTGCGTCGCAACACGGCAGGGCTGCCACGACGCGTGACCAAGGAGGCTCCGACGGCAGGCCGGCATTGGGCAACGAGGCGCCGAGGCGCAAAGCAGGCCGCCGCAGCGGCGCTTCGCACGCACCGCAACAATCGCAATTTATTGCTGCCGATTTGCCCGTATTCAAACTGAATGGGGTGGTTCGAACGCCACCTGCGCTTGTCATGCATGGGTATAGGCTTCCGCTCCGGAAGGGGCGCGGATCAATCGATCCGTTGATTGTGGATTGACGGACCAGGGATGGACCGTTCGCATCGTGCAGGAATGCTGATGCGGCGTGGCCGGTGTGGATGTACTCGCAGCCGGTTTGCCGTGGTCGTTCGGGAGGGACGATGGCGGCTGTTCCATGGAAGTGCGGCCCAACCGCACGGTTACCTCACCGCTTCTGGAGATACCTACCCATGAAAGTTTCCCGTTACGCCGTACTCGCCTTCGCGAGCGCCGTTGTGTTCGGTCTTGCCATGTCCCCCGTGATGGCACAGAGCACCACGCCGCAGTCGACCCAGGACGCCAGCAAGGACGCGATGAAGTCCAGCTCGGACGCCATGAAGTCCAGCAGCGATTCGATGAAGAGCGACGCGATGAAGAGCGATTCGATGAGCAGCGACTCGATGAAGAGCGATGCCAGCAGCCAGCATCACAAGAAGCAGCACAACACCAAGAAGAGCGCCGCGCCTGCCGCTGCGTCCACCGCCGGCCACTGATACCGTCGCGCTGAAAAATGACGAGGCTCTCTCCACGGAGAGGGCCTCTTTTTTTGCCTGTGTCTGCCAGGGCTCGCCCGCTTGCGGATGCACGAGCTACCTCAGTTGGGTGTCGAGGCAGGCTTTTTCAGTGTCCCGCCGGGGACGGTCAGAAGCGCAAAATGGCCGTAATTTGAGCCGTTTGGCCCCGTCGGGCGAAGGACCGAGGCTGCCGGGTGCCCTGGCGGCTGGTTTTTTCTGTTTGACATGCGCTTCAAGGTGGTCCGGTATACTGGTATTGCGCGATCCCGCGCGTCGATCCCGCATCGAGGCAAACGCACTTGAGTCAGACTGCCAAGCGCAGCACCAAATCCGCCACCACGGCGGTCGTTCGTCAGCAAGTCATCAACGCGCTGGACGAACTGAAGGCCAAGGACATTCGTGAAATCGATGTCCGCGGCAAGACCTCCATCGCCGATCTGCTGGTCATCGCCTCCGGCACGTCCGCGCGCCATGTGAAATCCATCGCCGACGAAGTCGTCAAGTTCGCCAAACAGGCGGGCGTGATGCCGCTTGGCGTGGAAGGCGAGCGCGAAGCCGAATGGGTACTGGTGGACCTGGGTGACGTGATCGTCCACGTCATGCTGCCGCGCATCCGCGAGTTCTACGGCCTGGAACGGCTGTGGACGGTGGGTGACCGCGACATGGACACCGAAGTCGCCAACGCGGGCTAAGGGCCCGCCCAGCGGCGGCGAGCGCCGTGCGCCGTTCAACGCGCGCGGCCTGCCGCTTATTTTCCCGTTTTTTGGATCGTCAATCATGCGCGCCCGTCTGATCGCCGTCGGCGAACGCATGCCCGCCTGGGTCGCCGAAGGCTTTGCCGAATACCGCAAGCGTCTCTCGCACGAGCTCCCGCTGGAATTGATCGAACTCAAGCCCGGCATCCGCGGCAAGGGTCGCGATGACGCGCGCGCGATCCAGGACGAAGGCGCGGCGATCCTGGCCGCGTTGCCGCGCGACATCCACGTGGTCGCGCTCGACGGGCGCGGCAAGACCTGGTCCAGCGAGGATCTCGCGGCGCAGCTCGCCAAGTGGCGCATGTCCGGTCGCGATCTCGCGTTTCTGATTGGCGGGCCGGATGGTCACGCGCCCGAGGTGCTGGCGCGTGCTGACCAGTCGTGGTCGCTCGGGCCGCTCACGCTGCCGCATATGCTGGTGCGTCTGGTGCTGGCCGAGCAGCTCTATCGCGCTACCACTTTGCTGGCCGGCCATCCTTACCACCGCGCGTAAAGCAGGGCGCCGTCGACCAGGCTGCCGCGTTTTCCGCGGCAAGTGGTCATAGGCGCGCCCCGAGTCGCCTCGCATACTGGTTGCAACGACACGGTTCGCGGGAGTTGCGCATGTCCATCACGGTACGCCAGGCCACCATCCACGACCTCGACCTTGTGGCGCCGCTGTTCGATGCGTATCGCGTGTTCTACGGGCAGGCGACGGATCTCGAACGGGCCACGCACTTTCTGCGCGAGCGATTCCAGCAGCATGACTCAGTGGTGATCTTCGCCCTGGACGCCGATGGCGAAGGCGCGGGATTTGTTCAGCTGTATCCGATGTACTCGTCGGTGCGCACGTCACGCAGCTATCTGCTGAACGATCTTTTTGTCGCACCGAACGCACGTCGACGCGGGGTGGCTGCGGCACTGATGCACGAGGCGATGGACTTCGCGCGCGCCATTGGCGCGGCCGGCATGACGCTCGCCACGGCGCATGCCAACACGCCTGCACAGCATTTGTACGAGTCCTTGGGATGGCAGCGGGACGAACAATTCCGCGAGTATTTCATCCGCTTCTGATGCATCGACCATCGTCTAGCTTGTCGAGAGTTTGACGTTACCGCGCAGTAGTATCGGGCGGTTGCCGCGCAGGAGAACTCAACGTGGACAAGCGCATCCGCCATGCAGGATTGGCCGCCAAGGTCATGACGGCCGCCAAGGCCGCTGAACGGGTCGATCACGGCATGACGATCGGCATGAGCGGTTTTACCGGTGCGGGCTATCCCAAAGCGGTGCCTCAGGCGCTCGCCGCGCGCATGGTGGCGACGCACGAGCATGGCGAACCGTTCCGCGTGCGCGTGTTGACTGGCGCATCCACGGCACCCGAACTCGATGGTGCGCTGGCGCGTGCCGACGGCATCGATCTGCGCCTGCCGTATCAGTCCGATCCGGAGCTGCGCGCACGCATCAATCGCGGCGAGATGGATTACCTGGACATCCATCTCAGTCACGTCGCGCAATACGCGTGGTTCGGCTTCTTCGGCAAGCTCGATCTGGCCGTGATCGAAGCCACCGCGATCATGCCCGATGGCAGCTTGCTGGCCTCCTCGTCGGTGGGCAACAACAAGACCTGGCTCGATCTGGCCGACAAGGTGATCGTCGAGGTCAATCACTGGCAGCCGCTCGAAATGGACGGCATGCACGACATCTACTACGGCACGGCGCTGCCGCCGCACCGCAAGCCGATTCCGCTGCTGAGGCCGGACGATCGCATTGGCGAAAAATATCTGCGGCTGGATCCAAGCAAAGTCATCGCGGTGGTCGAGACCAACGCTCCCGACCGCAATAGCGCGTTCGCGCCGCTGGATGATTGCTCGCGTCAGATCGCGGGACACCTGATCGATTTCTTCCGTCACGAAATCGCCAAGGCACGGCTGCATCCGCAGCTGCTGCCACTGCAATCCGGTGTGGGCAATATCGCCAACGCCGTGCTCGCGGGGCTGCAAGAGGGCGGCTTCAGCGGACTGAGCGCATTCACCGAAGTGATCCAGGACGGCATGCTCGATCTGCTCGAGAACGATGTGTTGTCGGTGGCCTCGGCCACTTCGTTCTCGTTGAGTCCGGCGGGCATCGAGCGCTTTCTGGCCAAGATCGATTTCTTCCGTCAGCGCATCATTCTGCGCACGCAGGAGATCTCCAATCATCCGGAACTGGTGCGCCGCCTGGGATGCATCGCGATGAACGGCATGGTGGAAGCGGATATCTACGGCAATATCAATTCCACCCACGTCGCCGGCACCAGCATCATCAACGGCATCGGCGGATCGGGCGACTTTGCGCGCAACGGCTTTTTGTCGTGCTTCCTCACGCCCAGTACCGCCAAGAACGGCGCAGTGTCGTGCATCGTGCCGATGGTGAGCCATGTCGATCACACCGAGCATGATGTGTCGGTGATCGTGACGGAGCAGGGCCTGGCCGATTTGCGCGGCCTTTCGCCGCGCCAGCGCGCCAAGGTGGTGATCGAGCGCTGCGCGCATCCTCACTATCGCCCGATGTTGCAGGACTATGTCGATCGCGCGCTGCATGACAGCCGCGGCAAGCACACACCGCATCTGTTGCAGGAGGCGCTGTCGTGGCACCAGCGTTTCCTCGACAGCGGCGATATGAGACCTTAGGGGTTCCTGCCTCCCCCGGGGTTGTTGCACATGCTCTATCTCGCCTCCCAATCGCCGCGCCGTCGTCAGCTGCTCGAACAGATCGGCGTGAACTTCCGCATTGTCGATGTCGATGTACCCGAGCAGCGCTTGCTGGGTGAAACGCCGCGCGACTACGTAAGCCGCGTGGCACGCGAGAAAGCCCGCGCCGGACTCGCTGCACTGGAAGAGACCGGCGCCGCCGTGCTCGGTGCAGATACCGAGGTCGTGCTCGATGACGAAGTGTTCGGCAAGCCCGACGATGCGGAGGATGCCGCCAGCATGCTACGTCGCCTCTCGGGCCGCGTGCACGAAGTGATCTCCACCGTATGGCTGGTCACGCGTTCAGGCGAATGGTCCGATACCAGTCTTTCGCGCGTGAGCATGCCGCCGTTGGACAACGCGACCATTGCCGCTTACATCGCCACCGGCGAACCATTCGGCAAAGCCGGTGCCTATGGCATCCAGGGGCATGGCGCCAAGCTGATCGAACACCTGGATGGCAGCCATTCGGGTGTCATGGGCATGCCGATTTACGAGACCGCGCGACTGCTGCGAGCGCACTCGCTGATTGCTGCCTGATCCAAGCGTCAAGCTCAGTGGCTCATCACGAACCACGACACCACGGCGAGCAGGTTGTTCATGCCATGGGCGACCACGGCCGGCCAGATCGACCCCGACTGCACGCGCAACCAGCCAAGGATGAGGCCGAGCAGGGCCAGGTTGGGCAGGGCGTACCAGAGAAACGAAAGATCCGGCAGATGCACACAGGCAAACAGCAAGGCCGACAGCACGATGGCCATGCCATTGCCGGTGTAGCGCGCCACGGCCGACAGCAGCACGCCGCGGAACAATAGTTCCTCCACCAGCGGACCCAGGCTGATCACCAGCACGGCCAGCGGCAGGCGCAAGGCCATCGAGGTATTGGCTCCCAGTTGCTTGATGTCCTGGCTCACCTCGTGTCCCTGCGCCAGCCATTGCGTGAGCATGCCGCCGACGATGGGCATCATCACGCCCGCGGCGAGTGCCGCCACGTAGAAGGCGATATGTGGAGTAGACGTGAAGCCCAGTCCTGGCGGCGCACCCTCGGTCCATCGCTCAGGCCACCAGCGCCGCGCGAAGTGCACGATCACCGAGGCGGAAATCAGCAGCGTCGCGATCACGGCTGCCGCTGTCATATCCGACTGGCCCAGCCAGTGACGACCCATGGGAATGATCGCACCGAGCCCGCCGCCGCCGCGCAACGCGCCGACGATGCCGGCGATCAGCGTGATCGCGCTACCCACGGCAAGCTGGAGCACGAAATACAGCACGATCAGGGCGATGGCTTGTCCGGGACTGGGCGCGCGCGAGGTCGATGGGGATGGCGAAACGGGCAGATCAGTCAGGCGGTTCGCGTCCATCGAGTCGATCCAGAGCGCACGCGCGCAGAGTGGTTGCGTCGGCAGGTTTCACCCCTGCCGACGGACACGATCACGCTAGACCCTGCTGCTGCGCGTGCCAATCCTGTCCTTTGGCACGGTCCGCGCAGGTGTGCCGCGCTCGGCCCGCTGGCTGTCATCGCGTTCACGGGATCGCCTTGTATAGTGACGGGACGATCCAAGGAGGAAATCGGCGCTCAGGCGCCAGCCCATGTTTGCATTTGACTGGCTGTCCGACCCGACTGTCTGGGCAGGTCTGCTCACCCTCGTGGTGCTGGAGATCGTGCTTGGCATCGACAATCTCGTCTTCATCGCGATTCTCGCCGACAAGCTGCAGGCGAAAGAACGCGACAAGGCCCGCGTGCTCGGCCTCTTGCTGGCCCTGGTCATGCGACTGGCGCTGCTGGGCGCGATGTCATGGCTGGTGAAGCTCACCACGCCCGTCCTCACGCTGGGCGCCGTATCGTTCTCGTGGCGAGACATCATCCTGTTGCTGGGCGGCGCCTTCCTGTTGTTCAAGGCGACCGTGGAGCTGCACGAACGCCTGGAGGCGGCCGACCATGACGATGCGGCCAAGCGCGCACCGGCGCGTTTCTGGCTGGTAGTCGCCCAGATCGTTGCACTCGATGCGGTGTTCTCGATCGACTCGGTGATCACCGCGGTAGGCATGGTCGATCATCTCTCGGTGATGATGATTGCCGTGGTGGTCGCGATGATCCTGATGATCAGCGCCAGCAAGCCGCTCACCAACTTCGTCAATGCGCGGCCGACCGTGGTGATCCTGTGCCTGTCGTTCCTGCTGATGATCGGTTTCAGCCTGGTCGCGGAGGCCTTCGGTTTTCATATACCGAAGGGCTATTTGTATGCGGCGATCGGCTTCTCGATCCTGATCGAGGCGTTCAACCAGACCATGCGCCGCAATCGCCAGCGCAGCCTGCTGGGCAGCGCACGCACGTTGCGCGATCGCACCGCGCTGGCGGTGCTGAACCTGCTGGGCGCCGGCGGCGACGACGAAGATGTCGCGCCCAAAGCCACCGCGGCGAAACCCGAAGGCAACGTCGCCATGTTCGGCAAGGACGAGCTGGCGATGGTGCAGGGTGTGCTGGATCTGGCGCATCGGCCGGTGCGTTCCATCATGACGCCGCGGCCGGAAATCAACTGGATCGACCCGCGCGAAAACGTCGAGCAGTTGCGCGCGGAAGTCACTGCATCCAGTCATGCATGGCTGCCGGTGGCAGGCGATGATCTCGACCAGTTGGTGGGCGTGGCATCATCGCGCGACCTGCTGGCGAGCCTGCTCGAACACGGCCATATCGACGTGGATCAGGTGGTGCGCAAGCCGCTCACCGTGCTCGAATCGCTGAGCGTGCTGCGCCTGATCGAAGAGTTCCGCCGCTCACCGCTGCAAGTGGCGCTGGTGGTGGACGAATACGGCAGCGTGCTCGGACTGGTCACGCCCACCGACGTGCTCGAAGTGATCGCGGGCGAGTTTCCCGACGATGAGAGCGGTGATCCCGCCGCCGTGCAGGAGACCGACGGAGCCTGGCTGCTCGACGCCAGCCTCGACCTGCGCCGCGTCGAACACCTGCTCGGTTTCAAGCTGACCGGCGACGATAGTTTTTCTACCCTGGCGGGTTACGTGCTACAGCAGCTGGGCCGACTGCCCAGCGCAGGCGATGCCTTCACCAGCGAAGGCCTGCGTTTCGAAGTGGTGGCGATGGACGGCGCACGCATCGAGCGGCTGAAGGTGAATCCGATCGAATGAGAGAGCGTCGCGCACAGGGTGCGCTCCCACAACAACCTTGCCCTGTGGGAGCGCACCCTGTGCGCGACGCCTTTCGCCTCAACCGATCAAGAGCGCACGCCCCAAACCAATAACAGCCAATATCAGCGTCACGCCCCACGCCATCGAAGACACCATAAAACCCGGCCCACGCTTCGCCGCATCCTGCAGATAAGCCACCGCGTACCAAACGCGGCCGGCCACCCAGACCAGGCCCGCCACGCCAGCCCACAGCGGATAGCCGTACTGCACCGCCAGCCACAGGGTAGGCAGGAAGATCACGGTCGATTCCAGCGTGTTCATCTGCACCCGCCAGGCGCGCTCGAACGCCGGATGCCCGTCGATGGCCGGCGCCTTGACGCCATATTTCTCGCGGGCATGTCCGGTGGCCCAGACCGTGCCGAACTGGAGCAGGACCGTCAGCAGGACGACGATGGCGGGCAGGTGCTGGATCATGGCGGGTACTCAGGGAAAGGTCGCCCACTGTAGCCATCGCGTGCCAATGGCGGGAGGGGGCGCGAGGGGTTATCGTCTTGCCATCGTTGGATGAGCGAGGGCCTTCCTATGGATTGGCAGAAGGGCGAGCGGAGTCAGAACGTCGAGGTCGACAGCGGCGGTGGTGGTGGCGGTCCCCGTTTCGGCGGCGGTCGCGGACTGGGCATTGGCGGCATCGTCGTCCTGGCCATCCTGGGGCTGGTGTTTTTCAAGGATCCGACTGCGCTGTTGAGCCAGGTCGACAGCGGTGGTCAGCAGGTCGCTGCGCCGAGCGGGCAGTCGACCGATGTCGATCCCCAGACCAAGGAATTCATTGAAAGGGTTCTCGGTTCCACCGAGAAAACCTGGGGCGATATCTTCACGGCGCACGGGCGCCAGTATGTCGATCCCAAGCTGGATCTGTTCAGCGGCGGCGTGCGTACCGCTTGCGGTGCAGCGTCGACAGCAGTGGGGCCGTTCTATTGTCCCGGCGACCAGAAGGTCTACCTCGACGTGGCGTTTTTCGAGGAACTGCAAAGCCGCTTCCAAGCTGCCGGCGACTTCGCCCGTGCCTACGTGATTGCGCACGAGGTGGGCCACCACGTGCAGAACCTGCTTGGCGTGTTCGACCAGGTGGAGCAGGCGCGTCGCCGTGGTGCGCGGATGGAAGGCGCCGATGGCTTGTCAGTGCGCCAGGAGCTGCAGGCCGACTGTTTCGCCGGCGTGTGGGCCAACCACAGCCAGCAGCGCCTGCAGTGGCTGCAGCCGGGCGATATCGAATCGGCGCTCAACGCGGCCAGCAAGATCGGCGACGACGCGCTCCAGCAGCAGGCGCAGGGCAGGGTGGTGCCGGACTCGTTCACCCACGGTACCTCGGCGCAGCGCGTGAAATGGTTTACCGCCGGGTTCCAGAGCGGCGATATCGCCAGCTGCAATACCTTCGCCGGCGAGCCCTGAGCGAACAGCACGTCAAAGGCCCGCCATGCGGGCGTTTGACGTTTTAGAATGGCCGCCTGCGCGCCTCGGGGTGCGCTTTCGAACGATCTGCATGTTGCATCCCTGCCTCAGTTGCGGTGCCTGTTGCGCCTATTTCCGCGTGGCCTTCCATTGGTCCGAGGCGGACGCGTCGCTGGATGGCGTGGTGCCGCCAGAACTCACCGAGACACTCGACCCGCATCGCCTGGTCATGCGCGGCACCCAGGCCTCGCGGCCGCGCTGCGTTGCTTTGCAGGGCACGGTGGGGACTGCGGCCCATTGCGGCATCTACGAGCGTCGGCCTTCGGTGTGTCGCGAGGTGGAACCGTCGTGGGAGTTCGGCCGTCCAAGTGCCCAGTGCGACAAGGCGCGGCTGGGGCACGGCCTGCCGCCGCTCACGCCGGAACACTGGCCGCAGGCCGTGTCCGGCGACTGAGCTCAGCGCCCCATCAGCGGGTTGGCCTCGTTCTGGAAGGCCAGCACGAACTGTTTCAGATCACCTTCGTTGACGTCCGAGACGACCACGTAGTGCATGCCGTCGCCGGTCCAGCGGATTACCGTGTAACCGTGTTCCTGGCTGGCGGCCTGCGCGGTCGGGCGAGTTTCGGCGGGCCACTGGAACAGGTTGATCACATGCAGGTGACGCTTGTAGATCAGCGCGGCCACGCTATGGCCTTCCAGTGCATCCAGGCGGCCACCCACCAGCGGAAAGCCTTCGGCGGCCAGATCCTTTACCCGCGGCGAGAAATCGAGCTTGCCCTCGAACCATGGCTTGACCGTGTGCTGGTCGGTCGACACCACGTCCATCAGATGTTCGCCCTGCAATGAGCGCACATGGCCGGAAATGGCCTGGGCGACGATGGCGTCGTCTGCGCCTCGCGTGGGCAGCCAATGGAGCCACGCCGGCACGGAGAGCAGCACCGCAGCGGCAAAGCCCGCTGCCGCTGCGAACGCGACAGGTGTGCGTCGCCGCACAGTGATCGGTGTCACCTTTGGAGGCGCCGCAGCTGCCGCAGGCGTCGTCCATTGGGCTCGCAAGGCATCCGGCGCGCGACGGTACAGCGCCGGTTCGGACAAGGCCTTCTGCATGATGGCGTAAGTCTCGTAACGTGACCTGCACGCGCTGCACTCGTGCAGGTGGCGAGCCATCGCAGCACTGCTGGCAGCATCCAGTTCGTCGTCGAGATAGGCGTGCAGTAGCAGCCCGGCGTCATCGCAGATCATGACGGCGTACCTCCTTGGGCCGGCAGGTGAGTTCGGCCCGCAAGCGATCGCGGGCACGCGCAAGACGGGACATCACCGTGCCGATCTTCTGTCCGGTGATGGTCGCGATTTCCTTGTATGAGCATTCTTCCAGTTCACGCAGTACCAGGATTTCGCGCAAGGGCGACGGCAGCCGTTCCAGCGCCGCCTGCAGTGCGCCGACGTCCACGGCAAGCAGGGTGAGGGTTTCGGGCGACGGGCCATCGTCGATGAGCGGATGCACCGCCTCGTCCAGTTCGTCGTGCAGCGCATCCTGCGGAGTGCGGCTGCGCAGCGTGTAAAACGTGTTGCGCACGATCGCCAGCAGCCACACCCGCACGTCGCCACCACGGAAGCTGTCGAAATAACGCAGCGCGCGCAGCATCGCTTCCTGCACGACATCCTGTGCATCGCTGGGATTGCGTGCCAGCCAGTGGGCGAGGTTGTACGCCGCGTCCAGATACGGGACCACCTGCGCCTCGAAGCGTGCGCTTCGTGCGGCGTCGGCGGCTCTCATGCTGGCGGTCGGCTGGGATGGCATAAGTGGGTATACCCCGGTTGCGGCCACTTTATTCCAACGCGCTTTTCGCGGCACGTGCCGGGAATAGACCGGTGCATCGGCGGGTATTTGGCTTAGGGCGCGGACGAAGTGTCTGCCGCCACTAGCGGAGATCCGACCATGGACGACATTCAAGACCTCGAGGCCGGCGACCGCCGCCAGTTCCTCAAATGCATGGCGTGGGCCGGTGCCGGCACGCTATGGCTGATGCACGGCGGCGTATTGAAAGCCCAGCCGCTGACGGCACAGGGAGCGGCCACTGCTGCCGACTCCACCTTCAGCTTCGTGCAGATCAGCGACTCGCATATCGGCTTTCACAAGGCGCCGAACATGGATGTGGCCGGCACGCTGCGACAGTCGCTGGCGATGATCAACGCGCAGAAGAAGGAGCCCGATTTCGTGCTGCATACGGGTGACCTTACGCATTTGTCGCGACCGGAGGAATTCGACGCGCTGTCCGGCATCATGCAGGACGCGCGCATGGCCAAGGTGTTCTACGTGCCCGGCGAACACGACGTGATCGGCGACAACGGCGCCGAATACTTCCGCCGTTTCGGCGAACGCCAACAAAGTGGCGGCTGGTACAGCTTCGACCATCACGGCGTGCATTTCGTGGGACTGATCAACGTGCTGAATCTGAAAGCCGGTGGCTTGGGCTCGCTCGGCGCCGATCAGCTGGCATGGCTGAAGAAGGATCTCGCCGGACTTTCCGCCGACACGCCGCTGGTGGTGTTCGCGCACATGCCGTTATGGCCGCTTTATCCGGACTGGGGCTGGGGCACGGACGACAGCAATGAAGCGGTGAGCTATCTGCGTCGCTTCGGTTCGGTGAGCGTGCTCAACGGCCACATCCACCAGATCCAGCAGAAGGTCGAAGGCAGCATCACCTTCTACACCGCGCGCTCCACGGCTTATCCGCAGCCCGCGCCTGGCACGGCGCCTGCGCCCGGGCCAATGAAGGACGTCGCCCCGAACGACCTGCATCGCTATCTGGGTATACGCGACGTGCGCCACGTGCAGGGCAGCCACGCGCTGGCCGTGACCGAAGAGGTGATGGCATGAACGTGATGTCATGGTCGCTTTCGGTGATCACGACCTTGGTCGTGGCCGCCGCGACAACCTCGCCGGCGCTGGCTGCCAGCGCAGCGAAGAGCACGCCCGCCAAGCCCGCCGTGGTGGACATCAAGGATTTCGCGTTTGCTCCGAAAACCTTGACCATTACGGCGGGCACGCGCGTGGTGTGGACCAATCTCGATGAAGAACCGCACGTGGTGGTCAGTGCAGGCAATCAGTTTGCGACGTCAAAGGCGCTCGACACCAGCGACAGCTACGCCATCACGTTCGACCACGCTGGCACCTATGCGTACTACTGCGCCATCCATCCCATGATGGTCGGCACGATTATCGTGAAGTGACGGCGCTGTCGAAGCGGTAGATATCCATCGCGAGCAGGCCATATTCGATACCGGCATCGATGCGCTGGGCGTGCGAGCCCTCGCCCGCCGCGCCCAGCGCCACGAACAGCGGAAGCAGGTGTTCGTCGGTGGGATGCGCGCGTTCGGCAAACGGCGCCCGACGGCGATAGTCGAGCAGGGCGGGCACGTCACCCGCGGACAACTTGTTCTCGATCCATTCGATGAACGGTCGTACGTACGGCGCCTCGCGCTCTTCGCTGTAGCCGGCGCGGAAATCGTGCAGGTTGTGCGTGATGCTGCCCGAACCGATCACCAGCACGCCGTCGTTGCGCAAAGGTGCCAGCGCGCGACCCACCGCGTATTGATGGGCAGGCCCCAGCTGCGGCTGGATGGAGAGGGGAACGACAGGGATGTCGGCGTCGGGGTAGAGCAGGCGCAACGGCACCCAGGCGCCGTGATCCAGGCCCTGCGTGGGATCGAGCGTGGTCGGCAGGCCGGCCTTGTCGAGCAGTTCGGTGACATGGGCAGCGAGTGCCGGCTCCCCCTTCGCCGGATATTGGATGTCGAACAGCGCCTGCGGAAAGCCATGGAAATCGTGGATGGTCTCGGGACGTGTGGCCCCGCCCACCTGCGGCTGGCGCGCCAGCCAGTGCGCGGTAGCGATCACGATGGCCCTGGGCCGGGGCAGTTCACGCGCGAGCTCGGCCAGCCGCTCGCCCACGCGACGGGGCTGGATCGCGGTCATGGGCGAGCCGTGGGAGATGTAGAGGCTGGGGAGGGTGGTCATGGTGGCGTACCTTTTGGGGACCACCCTAGGTTAGGGATTTGGCGGGGAATTGCAGCGTGCGTGGGGTGAACGATGCGTCACTGGAGGGGAACGATGGGGGCTTTCGCCATGCCACTTCGTGCTCGTCGTCATGACGCCTGCTTTCAGCCTTTCAGCTAGTCATTCCTGCGAAGGCAGGAATCCAGTGACTTTGCGCTTCGATTGTCGCGCTGCCGCCAGCGCGGCGGGCGTTTCGAGCGGCTGCCGCCGCTCGAGTCACTTTTCTCTTGCTGGCCCAAGAGAAAAGTAACCCAAAGAGAATGGCCTAGAAGAGCAAGGGCTCGTAGTGTCGTGTTGAATACGATCTCCTGTCGCTCGAAGGGCTCGGAAGCGTGGCGATCGTCCGACATGCGATTGGACTACACCGCAACGCGCCATGGCGAAGAGGGCTTAAAGCGCTGCATCGCTGCGCATCGGCTTTGGCACACAAACTCGCTGCCGCGCCCGGCCTGGCGCTTGTCTGTGGGAGCGCACCCTGTGCGCGACAGCCACGCTGCGGTGCACCGCTCCGTAGGGTTGTCGCGCACAGGGTGCGCTCCCACAGAAGAGCCGACCGACAAGATTGATCCGCCATCCACGAACCTGCGTCGCCTTGTAGGAGCGCACTTGTGCGCGACCGCACCACCTGGATGTACCGCTCCGTAGGCTGGTCGCGCACAAGTGCGCTCCTACAAAAAACACGCCCGGCGATGCCGGGCGCGATTTGGTTCTTGATGTGGCCTCGACGTCAGGCACACGAGGCCCCGCGCTTACTTCGCGCGACGCGGCCCCTTATTCCCACCGCTATGCCCCTGCGGCCGCGGCTTTCCGCCACCCGGCTTCTTGTTGAAGCCGCCACCCGGACGGAAACCGCCACCCTGGCGACGCGGAGCGGCATCGCCGGCGCCGCTGTCATCGCCGTCCCACGGCTTGATGCGCAGCTGCTGCTGGCTCACCCACACCTTCTGCAGGTGCTGGAACACTTCGGCCGGCATGCCGTCGGGCAGGTCGATCAGGCTGTATTCGCCGCGGATGCTCAGGCGGCCGATATGGCCGCTTTCCAGGCCGGCTTCGTTGGCGATGGCGCCGATGATGTTGCCCGGCTTGACGCCGTGCTCATGGCCCACTTCCACGCGGAAGGTACGCTTGCCTTCTTCCGTGTGATGCGGGCGCACGGGGCGCGGCGTGAAATCGCGCGGGCCACTGTCGCGATCGTGCGGACGATGTTCGCGTTCACCGCGATGCTCGCGATCGCCCCGATGCTCGCGATCGCCACGGTCACGGCCATGCTCGCGTTCACGACCCTGCGGTTCGCGCGGGGTGAATTCGCGCTTGGCCGGCGGCGTCAGCAGCAGCGGCTGGTTGCCCTGGGCGATGCGTGCCAACGCGGCAGCGATTTCGACGGCCGGGATATTGTGTTCCTGCTCGTACTGCTCGATCAGCTGCTGGAACAGCTGCAGTTCGCCCACCGCGATGGTGTCGCTGATGCGCTGCTTGAACTTGGCGATACGCACGTCGTTGACTGCTTCCACCGTCGGCAGCTTCATCTCTTCGATGGGCTGGCGGGTGGCGCGTTCGATCGCGCGCAGCATGCCTTTCTCGCGCGGCGTGACGAACAGGATCGCCTCACCGCTGCGACCCGCGCGACCGGTACGGCCGATGCGGTGCACGTAGCTCTCGGTGTCGTACGGGATGTCGTAGTTCATCACGTGGCTGATGCGTTCCACGTCCAGACCACGCGCGGCCACGTCGGTGGCCACCAGGATGTCGAGCTTGCCGTCCTTGAGCTGCTGGATCACGCGCTCGCGCTGAGCCTGCGCGATGTCGCCGTTGATGGCAGCGGCGGCGAGGCCGCGCGCCTGCAGCTTCTCGGCCAGTTCTTCGGTGGCCGACTTGGTGCGCGCGAAGATGATCATCGCGTCAAACGGCTCGGCCTCGAGGATGCGGGTCATCGCGTCGAGCTTGTGCATGCCGCTGACGAACCAGTAACGCTGGCGGATATTCGCCGCGGTGGTGGTCGACGACTTGATCGTCACTTCGCGCGGATCTTTCAGATGCTGCTGCGCAATCTTGCGGATCGGCGTGGGCATGGTGGCGGAGAACAGCGCCACCTGGCGCTGCGGCGGGGTCGCCTGCAGCACTTTCTCGACGTCGTCGATGAAGCCCATGCGCAGCATTTCGTCGGCTTCGTCGAGCACCAGGAACTTCAGCTCGGACAGGTCGAGCGTGCCGCGATCGAGATGGTCGATCACGCGGCCGGGCGTACCCACCACGATCTGCACGCCGCGCTTGAGCGAGTGCAGCTGCGGGCCATAGCTCTGGCCGCCATAGATCGGCAGCACCTGCAGGCCTGGCATGTGCGTGGCGTAACGCTGGAACGCTTCAGCCACCTGGATGGCCAGCTCGCGCGTCGGCGCCAGCACCAGCGCCTGCGGCTTGCCGGGCTTCAAATCGATGCGCGAAAGAATCGGCAACGCGAACGCGGCGGTTTTGCCGGTGCCGGTCTGCGCCTGGCCAAGCACGTCGCGACCTTCCAGCAGCGGCGGAATGGTGGCGGCCTGGATCGGCGAGGGCGACTCATAACCGACATCGGTGAGTGCGCGCAGCAGCTCCGGATGAAGGCCAAGCGCAGCAAAGCCGACGGCTGCCGGCTGGGAATCGGAAGACGGGGAGGACATGGGGGAACCTCGACATGGCATGCACGAGGGCATGCGGGAGAATGACGGTATTGTAACAGGCTGGCCCGGTCGCGCCGGGATTTTTGTGCTAGCTGATGGCTATTGGGTGAGGATTATTCATGTCTGGACGTCTTGATGGTCGAGTTGCGCTGGTCACTGGCGCCTCGTCGGGGATAGGTGAGGCCACCGCGCTGGACCTGGCTGAGGCGGGGGCAAAGGTTGCTATCGCGGCCCGTCGTCGCGACCGTCTGGAGGCGCTGGCCGTGAAGCTGCAAGCGCTGGGCGCCGATCCGCTCGTGCTCGTGGCCGATCTCGCCGACGAGCACGAAGCCCAGCGCATCGTGTCCGAGACAGAGGCGCGCTACGGCCGCCTGGACATTCTGGTGAACAACGCCGGCGTGATGTATCTGGAGCCGGTCGAAGAGGCCGATCTCGGCCGCTGGCGTCACATGCTGGAGCTGAACGTGCTCAGCCTCATCGCCTCCACGCAGGCTGCGTTGCCCGGCATGCGCCAGCGCCGCGACGGGCACATCGTGAATATCTCGTCGACGGCCGGGCGCGTGGCCAATCCCAACGCCGCCGCGTATTCGGCGACCAAGTTCGGCGTGGTGGCGTTTTCCGAAGCGTTGCGCCGGGAGGTGTACCAGCACAATATCCGCGTCACCGTGATCGAGCCCGGCGTGGTGGAGACGGAACTGCGAGACCACATCGGCCACGCTGTCACCAAGGACAACCTCAACGCGTGGGCCGACAGCATGCGCCAGCTGCAGTCGGTGGACGTGGCGGAGGCCATCACGTTCTGCGTGTCGCGTCCTTCACACGTCAACATCAACGAAGTGCTGATGCGGCCCACCGACCAGGAGCGCTGAGACAAGCGCATTATCATTGGCAGGCTCTGTTTCAGCACAAGGATTGACCATGACAGGGATCGAAACGATCTCCGAGCAACGCTGCCACGGTGGCGTGCAGGGGTTTTACCGACATCAATCGGATAGTTGCGGCGGACCGATGCGCTTTGCGCTGTTCCAGCCGCCGCAAGCGGCACAGCAGGCGTGCCCGGTGCTGTATTTCCTCGCCGGCCTGACCTGCACGGAAGAAACCGCAACGATCAAGGCCGGCGCCCAGCGGCTGGCCGCCGAGTTGGGGCTGATCCTGGTGATGCCCGATACCAGCCCGCGCCAGACCGGTTTGGACGGCGCCACCGGCGACTGGGAATTCGGCGAAGGCGCCGGCTTCTATCTCGATGCGACGCAGTCGCCTTGGTCATCGCGCTTTCGCATGCACAGTTACATCGTAGATGAACTGCCCGCGCTGATTGCAGCGCACTTTCCTGCCGATATCGCCCGCAGCGGCATCACCGGCCATTCGATGGGTGGCCACGGCGCGCTCACCATCGCCTTGCGCCATCCGGATCGATACCGCTCGGTATCGGCCTTCGCGCCGATCGTGGCGCCTAGCCAGGTGCCGTGGGGGCAGAAGGCATTCCCGCGTTACCTTGGCGACGATGTGAAAACCTGGGCGGACTATGACGCCTGCGAACTGGTGCGCACGCACCGTTTCGACGGCACCATCCTGATCGACCAGGGCGAAGCCGATGGCTTTCTCGCCACGCAGCTCAAGCCCGAGTTGTTTGACCAGGCCTGCGCCGAAGGYGGCCAGTCGTTGCTGCTGCGCCGGCATGGCGGTTACGACCACAGCTACTACTTCATCACCAGTTTCATCGACGACCACCTTCGTCATCACGCCGAGGCGCTGGGGGCGTTGTGAGCGTGTTGCATCCCATCACCACGCGCCGCGCGGTGCTGCGGCTGGTCGAGGTGGCCGATGCGTGGAAACTGCTGCGTTATCGCGAGCAGAACCGCGAGCATCTGGCGCCCTGGGAACCGTTGCGCGACGACGCTTACTACACCCTTGACCACTGCGTGCAGACGTTGGCGGAATCGCGCGAGGCCGTGCGGCTGGATCGGGCCTATCCGTTCTTTGCGCTGGACCTGTCGGGCCAGGAAATCCTCGCCAGCTTCACCTTCGCCAACGTGGTGCGCGGTGCGTTCCAGGCCTGTCACCTGGGTTATAGCGTGGCCCAGCGCAGGCAATCGCAGGGCTTGATGCAGGAAGTATTGGAAACGGCGCTGCCTTGGGCCTTCCATCAGTTGGACATGCATCGTGTGATGGCCAACTACATGCCGCGCAATGAACGCAGCGGTCGCTTGCTGGAGCGGCTTGGTTTTGAGCGCGAAGGTTATGCCAAGCGCTACCTGCAGATCGCCGGCGTGTGGGAAGACCACGTGCTCACCTCGCGCATTCGAGAGCCGTAGCTACCCTGGCGCGCGCGACTCAGCCCTTGGTGGCAGCCGGCGCCGGCAATGCGGGGCGCGTGCAGCGTGCAGGCATCCATTGGGTGGCGCCGGCAATGATGTCGCAACTCCACACCACCGGGGCATTGCCGCCGGCCGCTGAATTGTCCAGGGGTGTGAGAAGAAAAACGGGGTCGGGTGTCGCGCCGGTGTTCTGCGTCGCAATGGTGATGCGCCCGGTTTCGGAGACGTCGATCTTCGACGTATACGCACTGACCGACGATGTGGCGTTGAAGGTGAGGTCGCCAGGTTTGAGCTGGCTCAGCCCGCCGCGCACGGTGGCGGCTTCCATCACTACCAGCTTTGCCGCTTCACCGGACTGGAGTGCTTCGTCCAGGCGTTCGGACACGTGATGATTGCGCCAGGTGGGAATCGCTATGGTGGCGACCACGGCCACGATGGCGAGTAGTGCAAGGCCGATCATGATGGGCTTGGATCGTTCGCCGCTCATCTCGATGCTCCTTTACCGTGACTATGTTTGGACAAATCCCGTGGCAAGCGAATGAGAGATTCGTCAAAGCTATTTGGGCAGCTACGCCACAAGGGCGTGCGCACACCTTCGCATAGTTCGTTGGCACTCGGGCCAACATGACGCGTCACGGTTCAGGAAATAGCGCAGGTAACTTGCACAGCCCAGTGGGGCTGTTGGTACAGCGTGAGGCCTCGGCGCCTGAGCGCGAGGCCTCACCATGGGGCGTGCTTACGCCTTGGCAGCGGGGCGACCGCGACGCTGACGCTTGCGGTTGCCTTCGGCCGGACGCTCGCCGCCGCCGAAGCCATGGCCCGAGCCATGACCGTGCGGGCGATGCGACCCCTGCGGACGGCCACCCTGCGGGCGAGCAGCCGGGCGCGCCTGGCGCTGGCCCTGCACCGGACGCGGTGCGGCGGCGTCCGTGCGCAGCGGATGCGACGGCTCGAAGCCCGGCACGTCGCTGAAGGCGATGTCCTGCTTGAGCAGCTTGCGGATGTCACGCAGCAGGCCCGACTCGTCATGGCTCACCAGCGACACGGCCATGCCCTCGGCACCGGCACGACCCGTGCGGCCGATGCGGTGCACGTAGTCTTCCGCGACCATCGGCAGGTCGAAGTTGATCACGATGGGCAGCTGATCGATGTCGATGCCGCGCGCGGCGATATCGGTCGCCACCAGCACAGTCACGCGGCCAGTCTTGAAATCGCTCAGTGCACGGGTGCGCGCATTCTGGCTCTTGTTGCCGTGGATGGCGGCGGCGCGCAGGCCGGCAGCACCCAGGAACGTCACCAGCTTGTCGGCGCCGTGCTTGGTGCGGCTGAACACCAGGGTCTGGCGGCGGCTGTCCTGCGACAGCACGTGCAGCAGCAGGTCGCGCTTCTTGCCCGCGTCCACCGGATGCACGTGATGCGTGACGGTGGTGGCCACGCTATTGGCCGGGGTCACCGACACTTCGCGCGGCTGATGCATGAACTGCATCGCCAGCGCCTTGATCGGGCCCGCGAAAGTGGCCGAGAACAGCAGCGTCTGACGCTGCTTGGGCACGGCGGACAGAATGCGCTTCAACGCGGGCAGGAAGCCCATGTCGAGCATGCGGTCGGCTTCGTCCAGGATCAGCACTTCCACGCCGGACAGATCCAGCGAGCGCTGCTGCATGTGATCGATCAGGCGGCCTGGCGTGGCGATGACCACGTCGACGCCACGACGCAGCGCCTGCATCTGCGGGGCCATGCTGACGCCGCCAAAGATAGTGGTGCTGCTGACGCGCAGGTACTTGCCGTAGTCGCGCAGGTTCTCGTGCACCTGGGCCGCCAGTTCACGCGTGGGCGTGAGCACGAGGGCACGAGGGCGACGGGTCTGGGTGGCGCCGGCGTTGGACAGGTGCTGCAAGAGCGGCAGCGCGAACGCCGCAGTCTTGCCGGTACCGGTCTGGGCAGCAGCGAGCAGGTCGCCGCCTTCCAGTACAACCGGAATGGCCGCAGCCTGGATGGGGGTAGGGACGGCGTAGCCTTGGTCGGCAAGCGCGCGCAACAACGCGGGCGCAAGGCCCAGCGATTCGAAAGTCATGGAAGCTCCAGAGCAACCCGGAGCGTTCGAATCGAACCGCGTTGCAGTATCAGTAAGGGGGAGGCACGACGGAAGGTCGTGACAGGGGAGTATAGCGCAATTCTGAATTAGCTGCTTGGTTTGCCAAACCGGGTCGCCAGGGCGGGGTGTGAAGCCCTGGTTTCGGGGTCTTCAGGCCCGTGCCCGCTCTGCCACCACCAGGTAGCTGTCAAACGGCATCTTGCCGTGCAGCGAGCGGATGCTGACCGAAAGACCGGCGGCCTCGAGCTGCCCGCGCAGCTCATCGGCACTGGGATAGTGCTGGGCGCCCACCCGCATCCAGCCACTGGCGCTCAGGAAAAACTCCGAAACGCGCGTGAGGGCATAACGCCAGCTGCGTTCGCGCAGCACGTTGCGTATCACCAGCAGGCCGCCCGGGGCGACATGCACCATGGCGTTCTCCAGCAATGCACGCTGGCCGTCGCGGGGCAGGTAGTGCAGCACATCGAGCAGGGCCACATGGCCGCGTATGGGTTGCTCCGCCACACCATCGGTCTGGCGCAGCTGCAGCACGCCATCGAGACCCGATTGCCGCAAGGCGCGGTTGCCAGCGTCGATCTTGCGCGAGTCGTTGTCCACGCCCAGGTAGCGCGTGACGACGCCGCGCGCATGCAGGTATTGGCCGAGCAGGCCGATGCCGCAGCCGATGTCCAGCAGTGGCATCGGCCGGTTCATCACCAGGGCCGCCGTCGCCGCGTACGCAGGGTCGGCCGCCAGCTTGCCCTTGACGTAGCGGCGCTGGAGCCAGTGGTCGTACGAGTTGGCGATGCGATACAGGGTGGCATCCATGGGCGACATGTCAGCCCACTCCATGGCTGCGTGATGTGAAGGCGAGCATGCCTTCAAACTTTGGCCGGCACTACTCCCGGCTTGCGCTAGGGCGGCGGTGATGGTTCGCTTGGCGCCCTGCGAGCCGCCCGGGCGGTCGTGATCCTTCACCGTGGAGCAACACATGTCGCCGTTCGCGCCCTTTCGGGAGCTCACCACCACCCAGCGGCACACCGTGCTGGCCAGCTTCCTGGGCTGGACGCTGGATGCGTTCGATTATTTCCTGCTGACCTTCGTAATCGTGGGCGTGGCGCAGGAATTCCACGTCGGCAATCAGGAAGTGGCATTCGGTCTGTTGCTCACGCTGGCGGCGCGTCCCATCGGTGCGCTGTTGTTCGGGCGCCTGGCCGATCGCTATGGCCGGCGTCCCATCCTGATGCTCGATGTGATTCTGTTTTCCGTGTTCGAGCTGGCCACGGCATTCTCCACCTCGCTCACCATGCTGCTGGTGCTGCGTTTCCTGTTTGGCGTGGCGATGGGCGGCGAATGGGGCATCGGCGCATCGCTGGCGATGGAATCGATTCCGCCCAAGGCGCGCGGCGTGGTGTCGGGCCTGTTGCAGAGCGGCTACCCGGTCGGGTTCTTCCTGGGCGCACTGGTGAACTGGCTGCTGGTCGATCACATCGGCTGGCGTGGGCTGTTTATCGTCGGCGCGTTGCCCGCGCTGCTGGTGTTGTACATCCGCCGCAGCGTGCCGGAGTCGGAAGTGTGGAAGCAGGAACGCGCGGCCAAGGACAAGAAGGGCCTGCTCGAATCGATGCGCGGCCATTGGAAGCTCGCCCTCTATCTCATGCTGCTGATGATGGCGTTCAACATGTTCAGCCACGGCTCGCAGGACCTGTACCACACCTTCGAGGAGGAGGGCCTGCATCTGCCCACCGGCTCGGGCGCGGCCTTCATGCTGGTGGCGATGCTCAATCTCGGTGCACTGGTGGGCGGCCTGTTCTTCGGCGCGTTGTCGGAGCGCATCGGCCGGCGCAAGGCCATCATCCTGGCCGCCTTGCTCGCCATTCCGGTGATTCCCCTGTGGATGTACGGCAATACGTTGGCGCTGCTGGCGTTGGGTGCGTTCCTGATCCAGGTGATGGTGCAGGGCGCCTGGGGCGTGGTGCCGACGCATCTCAACGAACTGGCACCCGAGGGCATGCGGGGCACCTTGCCCGGCTTTGCCTACCAGACCGGCAACCTGCTGGCGGCCGTGACGGCCAATGCCCAGCTGTGGATCGCCCGGCAACATGGCGGCCTGGCTTTCGCCATGTCGGCCTGGATGGCCGCCGTCGCCGTGCTGCTGGCCTTCCTGGCCTGGGTGGGTCCCGAGGCCCGTGGCGCCCGCTTTGGCCGCTCCCCGCCGGGCACGGGCGAGTAGCCGGGCAGGCTGCTAGAATTCAGCGTTTGATCCATCACGAGACATGCAATGAAGGCTGGCAAGGACAAGGTCATCTCGCTCCACTACACGCTGACGGTGGACGGTGAAAAGGTCGAGAGCTCCCTCGACCGCAACGAACCGCTATGGGTACTGCTCGGCCACGGCCAGCTGATCCCGGGCCTGGAAAAGGCGCTGGAAGACCATGAGGCAGGCGAAAACCTGCAGGTCGAAGTCGCCGCTGCCGAGGGCTATGGCGAGCGCCAGCCGGGCATGACCCAGCGCGTGCCGAAGAAGTACTTCCAGCAGGCTGCCAAGCTCAAGCCGGGCATGACCACGGTGTTGGCGCTGAAGGAAGGCGGCCACCGCGTGGTGGTGGTGGAGAAGGTCGGCATGACCACGGTCGACGTTGACCTCAATCACCCGATGGCGGGGAAGACGCTGAATTTCGATGTGACCATCAATGAAGTGCGCGATGGGACTGAGGAAGAGATTTCGCATGGGCATGCGCATCCGCCGGGTGCGGAGGCGCACTGACTTTTTCTCTTTCTCTTCTCTCTTGGGGAGAGGATTGGGATAAGAGTAGGCCGCGTAAAAGCCGCTCCAAACGGGGCGGCTTTTTTCGTTCGTCATCCCGACGTAGGCCGGGATCCAGTGACTTTGCGTTCGGTTGTCGCGAAGCGGCGATCTGGCTCGCCTGCCGCGGGCTTTCGTGCCGCTGCCGCGGCCCGAGTTACTTTTCTTTGCTTGCCCAAAGAAAAGTAACCAAAAGAAAGGGCCCCCCGGATGACGCGCCTTCCGGGCCGTTGGCCCTCCAGGTGCGCGTGCGGGTTACGGGGTTTTTCGACAGGACATCCCTGTCCTGTCGAAAAACTGGCCGCATCCATGCGGCCACCCTTCGGGCTTTCCTCCACCCGCCCGCCGCGTCATACGGGGACCCCGAGAGCCAAGAGCCTCGAGCCAAAGCCGAGGTCTGGCCGTTGCCGTTCCCTTGTAGGAGCGCACCTTGTGCGCGACCGCGGCGCGTGGGTGTGCCGCTCCGTTGGTTGGTCGCGCACAGGGTGCGCTCCTACAAGGGTTTCGCACGCCGTGGCACGGCTCCAAGGTTGCGACCACATATTTGTGGGAGCGCACCCTGTGCGCGACGCCTACGAAGCGAAATCTCCAGACCTGCAGATCGCTCACATCGCTGCTCCCGCCTCGCATCGACACGGGCCACAAACAACAACGGCACCTCGCGGTGCCGTCATCGTTTCCAACCTGGAATACCAGATCAGACCAGCGTGATTTCCACATCCACATTGCCGCGCGTCGCATGCGAATACGGGCAGATATCACGATGCGCTGTGTCGACCAGTTCCTGCGCCACGGCGCGGTCGATACCCGGCAGATTCACTTCCAGCTTCACCGCAATGCCGAAGCCCGTCGGTTCGCGCGGACCAATGCCCACGTGCGCGGTCACCGAGGCGTCCTTCAGCGTCACGTTCTGCTGGCGCGCCACGAAGCGCACGGCGCCTTCGAAGCAGGCGGCATAGCCGGCGGCGAACAGCTGCTCCGGGTTGCTGCCCTGGCCACCCGGGCCACCCAGGCCCTTGGGCACGACCAGCTGCAGGTCGAGCACGCCGTCGTCGCTCTTGGCGTGGCCTTCGCGGCCGCCGTGAACGGTGGCGGTGGCGGTGTAGAGAATCTTGCTGATGTTCATGGGTTTAGTCCTCGCTTGGGGAGAGTTGGATCTGTTGGGTAAGTCGTTTCAGTTCATCGCGCAGGGTTTGCATCTGATCGAGTGAGAGCTGCATGCACTGCGCGAGACATTCGGGAATGCCGCTGGCCTTGTCGCGTAGGGCGAGGCCAGCGTCGGTGAGTCGGATATCCACCACGCGTTCGTCTTCCTTGCGGCGCTGGCGTGCCACCAGGCCCGCGGTCTGCAGACGCTTGAGCAGGGGAGTGAGCGTTCCGGAATCCAGCTGGAGGCGCTGGCCGAGTTCGCCCACGGTGAGCCCGTCGCGTTCCCACAGCACCAGCATCACCAGGTACTGCGGATAGGTCAGGCCCAGCGGTTCGAGCAGCGGCCGGTACAGCCCCGTCACCGAGCGCGACGCGGCATACAGCGCAAAGCACAGTTGCTGGTCGAGCAGGAGCTGATTGGGGGTCGGTTGCCGTTTCATGCGAGAGATACTAGGCGCAAAATTAAATTGTGTACAATTCAATTTCTCAATCGCGACGATAGGCGGAGCCTAAAGTGGCCTGGGAATGCGGGGTGTGAAGCGCGACAGGCGTGGCGGCGCGCTGGCTGGCCCGACGAGCGACGGATCAGTCGAGCAGTCGCTTGCCGAACTCGAAATGGTCGCGCCAGTAGGGGCCGTCGATATCGTCCAGCCTCACCGTGCCGCCGCTGTTGGGCGCATGCACAAAGCGGCCTTTACCTACGTAGACGCCCACGTGGCTGATGCCACCCGAACCACCGAAGAAGACCAGGTCACCGCTCATCAGCTCGTTCATCTGGCGAACCCGCTCGCCGCTCAATTGCGACATTTCACGGGAGCTATGGGGCAGGCTCAGACCCGCCGCATTGCGATAGATGTAGTCGACCAGGCCGCTGCAATCGAAGCCGCTGTCGGGCGTATTGCCGCCCCAGCGGTACGGCGTGCCGACCAGCGCGATGGCGCGGAACAATACATCGTTGGCCGTACCGGTGGCGCCGCTAGGGGCGCGAGCGGGCAAATTGGCCAGGGAGGAGCGGGAATCTTTGTAGGTGGGCTCGGGGCGCCGGCTGCTGCTGGCGCAGGCCGCGAGCAGCAATACAGCACCGACGACCAGGGCGCGTTGCGCAAGACGCCACCATGCCAAGTGCGCACAGGCAGGATGGGCGAAGTTGGGGCGCATCTCGTCTTCCCTGGTCTTGAGACGAGCCCGAGGTTATCAAATCAATAAGTTGGAAGAAAGTTCTAAGTGATCGCTGGAGGTGCGATCTCCGGACGTCATGAGCCGGGCTGGTTCACGGTGATGCGCCGCTCACTGAGCTTGCGGCCTTCCCGGTCGCGGCTGCTGAGCCTGTACTCGCCCGGCCACAGGTAGAGCGAGTTCATCACGTTGTCGGTCAGCAGCACGTAGCGATCTGCCGGGATGGCGTCGTCGCTCTCATTGGCGTAGCGGGCTTCCACGATGCAGGGGAACTGGCGCTGGCACATCTCACTGGAGATCACCCGGGTCTGCCGTGCGCCGCCCAGTTCCAGCCAGTGGGGGCGGCGCTGGTGGCCGGAACGCGGCAGGATCACGTCGACGTCGTGACGATCCGGGTCCGACGCCCACACGCTGCCGTTCTGGCGGCTGAGCAGCACCGATGGCTTGTCGACGGGGAAGGCGGCGGACAGCTGGTTGTACAGATCCGTCTTGGGCATCGGGCCGATGTCGCGCCACCGAGTCTGGTCGATCGACAGCGGATCGAATCCAGTCAGCTGCTTGAGCTGCATGGCCATCGGCTTGATGGTCTTGCCCAGGTTGCCGACGGCCTTGTCGATATGGGCGTAACCGGCATGCACGAACAGGCGCGCCTTGGGATCGTTCTTGAACACCTGGCGATAGAGCAGCTGCGCCTGGCCCGATTCGCGATCAGCCAGGGCATCGGCGTCGGACTCATAGGCCACCACCTTGAAGCCCAGTCGTATCGCTTCCCGGATGATCTGGCCATAGATCGGCTCGTGCAGATACTCGCTGCCGCTGCTGGCAATGGGATAGCCGCGCTTCATGAGCTCCGTGTCGCCGTTGGCCAGCGCCTCGGCAGCGAAATAGGTGAAGCCCTCCGCGCGCAGCTTCGGCAGCAAGGCCAGCGTGAGCTCACGGGTATGGGCGTCGTGGTGAGCTTCGTTGATCAACACGATGCGCCGGTCTGTCGTCAGCTTGGCGATCTCGGTCGCCGCGTCGGCGGTCACCCAGTCGGCCGGCGTGGGCAGGGTCACCGGGGTCTGCACGCGGTTGTCGAACGGAAAGTCGTTGATGGCTTCGTCGTAGAAGCCGAGCTCGTCCTCGACGGTCGCCAGCAGCTGCTGATCGATGAGGCGATCGTCTTTGGTGAGCTGGGGCATCACTTCGCGCAGGTACAGGTAGCGCGCAAGGTCGTTCTTGATGTGCGCGGTTTCCGTGAACAGGTCGCGACTCACGGCGGTGGCCGAGGATGCGGTGGCCGGCCCCTCGGGTTGCGTGGCCGTCTGTGTCGGCGCGGGTTGTTGCTTGGCGGCCTGGGCGTGCACCGCACCGGCCGCGCACGCCGCCAGCACCGCCGTGCAGCGCATCGCCGAGCGCCACCGTACCAACATCCTGCTGGACTGCTCTGACGTTCCCATCGCGCTAATCTCTCAAGGTCAGGAGTGGGTCATGGCGACGCTACAATAGTCCGATGGATGATTCACGCAGTGATGTGCTGGTTCTCGGCGGCGGCGTCATCGGCCTGGCCTGCGCTTACTACCTGCTGAAGTCTGGGGCTACCGTGCGCGTTCTGGAGCAGGGTACCCCGGGCTGCGGCAGTTCGCACGGCAATTGTGGAACGATCACCCCCAGCCACGCGGCGCCCCTGGCCATGCCGGGCATGTTTGGCGTGGCGTTGCGCTCGATGCTCCGGGCGGATGCACCGCTCTACCTCAACCCACGCTTTGACGGCCCGCGCCTGCGCTGGCTGCTCGGCTTTGCCCGCCACTGCAACTGGCGCGATTTCGAACATGCCGCGCAAGCACGTTCAGCCATCCTGCAACGCTCGCGCGGATTACTTGCGGGCCTCGTGTGCGACGAGCGGTTCGACTGCGAGTTCGGCGAAGAAGGCGAGCTGTATGTCTACCGCTCGGCAGGGGCGTTGCAGGCAGACGAGCGTCACCACGCCCAGGTGCTCGATCGCCTGGGTGTAGCGGTGGAGCGCTTGAGCGGCGAGGCCGTGGAAGAGCGCGAGCCCGCGCTTAAACCCGGCGTTGCCGGCGGGCTATTCCATCCGGACGACGCACGTCTGCGACCAGACCGCTACGCCGCCGAACTCGCGCGCCGCGTGACGGAGCTGGGTGGCATCGTCGAATCGGGCGCCCGCATCGACGGCTTTGGCCTTGACGGCAATCGTATCGACCACGTGCGCACCACCCGCGGCGTGTTCCGTGGCGAGCGTGTGGTGATGGCGCTCGGTGCCTGGTCGCCGCTGACCGCGAGCTCGCTCGGCCTGCGGCTGCCCATGCAGCCGGGCAAGGGTTATTCGATTACCTACTCGCGTCCCGCCGTGGCGCCGCGCCACGCGCTGGTATTGCGCGAGGCCGCCGTGTGCGTCACCACCTGGGACAGCGGCTTCCGACTGGGCAGCACGATGGAGTTTTCCGGCTATGCCGAGGGCCTCAATCGCACGCGTCTGGATGCGCTGCGTCGAGGCGCCGCCCAGGGGCTGCACGTGCCCGAAGGGCCCGAACTGAAGGAAGAGTGGTGGGGTTGGCGTCCGATGAGTGTGGACGAGGTGCCAATCATCGGCCCCAGCTCCCGCTGGTCCAATCTCACCTTTGCCACGGCGCACGGCATGCTTGGCGTGAGCATGTCGGCGGCCACGGGCGAACTGGTGGCATCGATGTTGCGCGGCGCGACGCCAGCAATCGATCCCTCGCCGTACGCACCGTCGCGCTTTGGCGTGTGATCTTGACGCGGCCTGCTCGCAGACTCGCTTAACTTCAATGGCGCAAACCGGAGAGCGGCATGGCGGAAACGTTTGATCTGATCGTATTGGGTGGTGGTTCGGGTGGCCTGGGGGCCGCATTCCGTGCCGCGCGCCATGGCGCACGCGTCGCCTTGCTTGAACCCAACGCACTGGGCGGCACCTGCGTCAATGTCGGCTGCGTGCCCAAGAAGGCGCTGTGGTTCGCCGGCCAGCTGGCGCAGGAGCAACGGCTCGCGGTGGACTATGGTTTTGCGTCCCAGCCCGGCGCGCTCGACTGGGAACATTTCCGCCAGCTGCGCCAGCACTACATCGACAACATCCGCCATCGTTACGCGATGGGCCTGGAAGAGGGCGGCATCCAGGTGTTCACCGAAACGGGGCGCTTCGTGTCCGCCAACACGATTGCCACTTCGTGCGGAGAAGAATTGCGTGCCCCGCAAATCGTGATTGCCACCGGCGGCCGTCCGCATCGCCTGGATATACCCGGCTTCGATCTGGGCATGGTGTCCGATGACATTTTTGCGCTGCGCACCTTGCCCAAGCGCATTGCCGTCATTGGCGCGGGCTACATCGCCATCGAATTCGCGGGACTGCTCAACGCGCTGGGCAGCGAGGTGACGCTGCACGTGCGCAATCGCATGCTCACGAGCTTCGATGCGGAACTGGTCGATGCGCTTGAGCAGCACATGTGCGACGCGGGCATCCGCATCACCAACCAGGTGAAAGTGACGGGCCTGCATCGCGATGGCGAAAACCTCATGATCGACGATGACGTCAATGGTCCATGCGGCCCGTATGACGCGGTGTTGTGGGCGATTGGCCGCGTACCCAACAGCGACCGGCTGGATCTCGATGCCGCCGGCGTCAACGTGGACGAATGGGGCCACATCGTCACCGACGCCTGGCAGGCCACCAATGTCGAAGGCATCTTCGCCGTCGGCGATGTCACCGAACGCCCGGAACTCACACCGGTGGCGGTGGCGGCGGGCAGGCGACTGGCCGATCGACTGTTCGGCGGCAAACCCGACAGTCGGCTCGACTACGACAATATTCCCAGTGTCGTCTTCGCTGAACCACCGCTGGCGATCGTCGGCCTCACCGAAGCGCAGGCGCGCGAATTCCATGGTGACAAAGTGCATGTGCATCGCGCGAAATTCACGCCGATGAAATGGGCCGTGGCAGGGCGGAAACATCCAACCCTGATGAAGATCGTCACCGAAGGCGACGACGAGCGCGTGGTGGGCATCCATGTGCTCGGCGAAGGCGCGGACGAAATGCTGCAGGGCTTTGCGGTCGCGCTGAAAATGGGCCTGCGCAAGCGGGATCTGGAAGACACCATTGCCATCCATCCGAGTTCGGCCGAAGAACTGGTGTTGATCAACTGAGCGAGCCAACGTCGGCTTTCCCCGCGCCACGGTAAACTTCACCCATGACTGCCACCTACACGCTACATCGCGGCACCGCGCCGCTGCTCATCAGCCTGCCGCACGACGGCAGCCATATTCCCGATGACATCGCCGCGCGCATGCGGCCCGACGCGCAGCGCTCGGTCGATACCGACTGGCACGTGGGGCGGCTGTACGAGCCGCTCGCCAACGCACTGGGTGCGAGCGTGATCCGTCCGGTGGCATCGCGTTACGTGGTCGACCTCAATCGTCCCGCGGACGGTCATGCGCTGTATCCCGGCAAGCGCGAAACCGGTCTTGTCTCCACCATCGGCTTCGATGGTGAGCCGCTTTACCTCGATGGAGCTGAACCGACGGCGGAAGAAATACAACGTCGGGTAAATGCGTATTGGCGTCCGTATCACGACGCGCTATCGCAAGAACTTGAACGATTGCGTGCCGCGCACGGCCGTGTTGTGCTCTGGGACGGGCACTCCATCCGCAGCCGCGTGCCGATGTTGTTCGAGGGTCAGTTGCCCGATTTCAACCTGGGCACGGCCGAAGGGGCGAGCTGCTCGGCGGCCTTGCAGCAGCAGCTCAAGGATGTGCTGGAAACCCAATCCCGCTATAGCTTCGTGGTGAATGGACGCTTCAAGGGTGGCTACATCACGCGTCATTACGGGCAGCCCGACAGCGGCGTGCAGGCCGTGCAGCTGGAGCTATCGCAGATCAATTACATGGACGAAGACAGCTTCGCGTATGCCGAAGCCAGCGCCGTGCAAGTGCAGGAAACCATCGCGCGCCTGCTCGCGCTCTGCGTGGCGTGAGCGCAAAAACATTCGACCCTTGTTAGGGTCTTGCAATGTCAAGACGTGGCCTGCGGAAATCTCGCGCGCATGCTGGAAAAATCCAGTTCCGGGCTGCTGCCAAACGTGCGATGTTTTAGCCGTCGCGATGCACGGATCGGCCCATTCCGATCGGTGCGCGGCACGAACATCAGGCTCATTACGTCGAGGCTCACACACATGCGCAAGTTCGCGATCGCTTCCCTGCTGCTGGCAGGCATGGCTTTCACCGGTACCCTGTTGGCTCAGGACGCAGCCCCGCAGCCTGCGCCCGCCGCCAAGTCGGCTTCGGCCACACCAGCGCCCGCCAGCTCGTCGTCACACAAGCACAAGAAGAGCAAGTCCACCAACAATGGCCAGCCCAAGCCCAAGGGCAGCAAGTCCGCCAAGCGCACGGCCAAGTCCACGCTGCCGCAGACTGAAGCCAGTCACTAAGCGGCTCTTGTAAAAGGAAAGCCCCGGCATTCGCATGCCGGGGCTTTTTTATGCGCGTTGCCAGAGAGCCTTTCCAAGCTGGTACGTGCGCTTGTGTTTTCCTCATCGTCATTCCGGCGCAGGCCGGAATCCAGTAGCGATAGATCTGGTTATCGCGGTGCCCAGCCATGCTCTGTTGATTGGCCTGGCGAAAGCCTGAGACAGAGGCTACTGGATTCCGGCCTGCGCCGGAATGACGGTGAGGGGGATGGCTGGTGAGACAAGATTTTGAAGAGGCTCTTAGACCTTAAGTGCAGCAATGCACTTCAATTCAATGGCGATCGGCGTGGGCAATGCAGTAATTCCCAACGTCGTGCGACAAGCATCGACCCCTGCGAAGTATTCCGCATAAAGCTTGTTGTACGCGGGAAAATCACGCGCCATGTCGGTAAGAAACACCGTCACGTCCACCAGGTCTTCCCAGCGCGCGCCGCTTGCTTCGAGCACGGCGCGCACATTGGCAAACACCTGCCGGCATTGCGCTTCGATGTCGTAGTCCACCAGCTTGCCGGCAGCGTCATACACATTGCCGGGAATCGCATTGCTGCCGGGCGTGCGCGGGCCGACGCCGGAGAGGAACAACAGATCGCCGACTCGCCGCGCATGCGGATACGCGCCCACCGGCGCCGGGGCCTGATCGGTGCGGACGACGTTGCTCATCGATTGAACTCGGGAATCGTGCCCAGGCGCTGCATGGCGTGTTCGTAAGCGGGCTTGAGTCCTTCGCCCGAACTCACATGCATGCCCAGATCGTTGACGTGTCCATCGAACAGGCTGTAACACCACGCGTGCACGGAGAGCTTCTGCCCGCGCTCCCAGGCATCCATCACCATGGTGGTGTGGCAGACGTTGACCACCTGTTCCATCGCGTTGAGTTCGCACAGGCGAGCATTGCGCAGATTCATCAGGTCGATCGAGGTGAGCAGTTGCTTGTGTTTTTGCGCGACATCGCCGACATGGCGAAGCCAGTTGTCGACCAGGCCCAGGCGGCGATCGTCGAGGACCGCCTGCACGCCACCGCAACCGTAATGGCCCACCACCAGGATGTGCTCGACCTTGAGCACGTCGACGGCGAACTGGATGGTGCTCAGGCAGTTGAGATCGGTGTGCGACACCACGTTGGCGACATTGCGCTGCACAAAGATGTCGCCGGGCGGCAGATCCACGATCTGCGTGGCCGGCACGCGCGAATCGGAGCAGCCGATCCACAGATACTTCGGCGCCTGCTGCTGGGCGAGACGCTCGAAGAAGCGCGGGTCCTGTTCGACCATGGCGGCCGACCACTGGCGATTGCTGTCGAGCAGATTCTGCAGGGGACTTTTCACGGCGATGCTCTCAGTCAATAGCGAATACAGATGTTCTTGGGTTCGGTGAAGAAGCGCAGCGCTTCCGCGCCGCCCTCGCGACCCAGGCCCGATTGCTTGGTGCCGCCAAAGGGCGTGCGCAGATCGCGCAGCAGCCAGCAGTTGGTCCACACGATGCCAAAATCCAGTTGGGCGCCGAAGCGATGTGCGCGCGACAGGTCGCGCGTCCACACCGAGGCGGCCAGGCCGTAACCGGTGCCGTTGGCGATGGCGAGCGCTTCGGCTTCGTCCTCGAACGGAATCAGGGTGACGACGGGTCCGAAAATTTCCTGCTGGTTGGTGGTGGCGTCGTTGCCCAGGCCTTCGATGACGGTCGGTGCGACAAACCAGCCGTCGGCGCAGCGGCCATCCACGGTCACCGGCTCGCCGCCACAGAGAAGGCGGCCGCCTTCTTCGCGGGCCGTCGCAATGCAGCCCATCACCTTGTCGAAGTGTTCACGCGAGACCAGTGCGCCAAGATCGCTGGCGCTCTCGTTCGGATCGCCCACGCGCAGCGCCTGCACGTGTGCGAGGTAGCGCTCGCGGAAGGCATCGTAGATGGAGCGCTGCACCAGCAGGCGAGAACCGCACAGGCAGATCTCGCCCTGATTGGCGAAGCCCGAGCGCACGATGGTGTCGAGATTGACGTCGCTGAGGTCGGCGTCTTCAAACACCACGGCAGGATTCTTGCCGCCCAGTTCCAGCGAGACTTTCTTGAATTGCGGTGCGGCCACGGCGGCAATCTGCGCTCCGGTGCGCGTACTGCCGGTGAAGGACACGGCCTTGACCGAGCGGTGCTCCACCATGGCCTGACCTACGGCAGGCCCGCGGCCTTGCACGATGTTGAATACACCCGGCGGAAAGCCCGCCTCGATGCTCAGCTCACCAAGCAAGGCAGCGGTGCAGGGCGTGATCTCCGAGGGCTTGGCCACGACCGTATTGCCGGCCGCAAGCGCCGGGGCGATCTTCCAGCTGAACAGATACAGCGGCAGGTTCCACGGACTGATGCAGCCGACCACGCCCAACGGCTGGCGGAGCGTGTAGTTGATCGCACCGGCTTCCATCGCATGCGACTCACTGCCCCAACTGATGATGGCGGCGGCGAAGAAACGCAGGTTGGAGATCGCACGAGGAATATCGAGCTTGCGCGCTTGGCTCAGCGGCTTGCCGCTGTCGCGCGATTCCAGCGCCACGAATTCGTCCATGCGCGCTTCGATCAGATCGGCCAGCCGATGCATCAGGCTGGCGCGCTGCTCGGCGGGCGTTGCCGCCCACTCGGGCGCGGCGCGCGCGGCGGCGGCCACGGCGTCGGCAACGTCTTCGGCGGTGGAGTCGGGACAGTGGGCGAAAACCTGGCCGGTGGCCGGTTCGTACACGTCCAGCCAGCGATCAAGTCGCGGCGCCTGAAGGCGGCCGTCGATCAGGTTGGCGAGGCGCAGGGTAGGCATCTGCGCAAGCTTAAGGCCTGCGGGCTCCGATTGCACCGGACGGTGGCGTATGCGGGGTTTTGAATCATTGTGGGAGCGCACCCTGTGCGCGACGGCTTCGCCGTGTCGCGCACAGGGTGCGCTCCCACAAGGGCAGGGTCTCGGATCAACTCAACGAACGGGTACGTCCACCATCCACGGCAATGCTCACGCCATTGACGTACGCCGCAGCGGGCGTGCACAGGAAGGCGATCACGGCGGCCACTTCCGAAGCTTCACCAAAACGGCGTGCCGGCACCGTGGCGAGCATGCTCTGGGCCACCTCGTCTTCGCTGTTGCCGGTGCTGCGCACGCGCCCGGCAAGCACCTCGTCCAGGCGTGCCGTGCGGGTATAGCCCGGCAGCACGTTGTTGACGGTGATGCCGTCGACGGCCAGCTCGCTGGCCAATGTCTTGGCCCAGCCCGCCACCGCGGCGCGCACGGTATTGGACACGCCCAAGCCCACGATCGGTTCCTTCACCGAGGTGGAAATGACGTTGACGATGCGGCCGTAGCCGCTGGCGCGCATGCCCGGCAGCAGCGCCTGCACCAAGGTCTGGCCTGCCAACAGGTGCTGGCGGAAGGCGTTCTCGAATGCCTCGGCGGTAGCGCTGTGCGCCGGGCCGCCCGGCGGGCCGCCGGTGTTGTTGATCAGGATTTCGATCGGCTGGGCGGCCACGATATCCGCCAGCGCGTTGCGCAATGCATCGGTATGCGTCATATCCACCGCAAACCAGCGATGCTGTTGGCCGTGTTTGCGCGGCAATGCATCCGTCGCGGCCTTCAGCGCATCGGCTGAGCGCGAGAGCAGGGTGACGCTGGCGCCCAGCTCGGCGAGTTCCACCGCGCTGGCGCGCCCGATGCCTTGCGAGGCGCCACACACCAGAGCATGTCGTCCACTCAAATCCAGCTGCATGGAGTGCTCCTGTTGGGAGTGAGGGTTAGCGCGCGGTCCATTGCACGGGGAGGGCGGCAAACCAGCACAGCCACGCAGCCCACAAACTGTAGCGCCAGACCAGGCGCCAGCGCGTGATGCCGTTGTCTTCCAGCGCCGGCAGCACCGGCGAGCGCAGCGCCAGCTGAAGGCGCATCCACGTGCGCACGGCATTGGTGGGCTTGCCGTCGGCTTCGGCGATGATCTTCCACTCGTTCGGATGCCGGCGGCGCAGCAGCGAGGCAATGAGGTACTGCGAGCTGAAATGCAGCAGGAAGCAGATGACGCCGGCGGAAAGGAGCGAGAGATAAAGCGGAAGCATGCCGAGTCCGTGGTGGGTGATGGTGGGCCGACCCCAACTCAGCCGTTGGTCGAGTTATTGGTTGCCGACGTAGCGTCGTTGTTGCTGGATCCGTTGGACGTCGCGGGAGCCTTGGGTGCCTCGGCTTTCTTGCTGTCGCTGCCGATGCCGGGCAGCGGAAGTGCCTCGCGCAGCGTGCTCAACACGCCGTTGCCCTGTTCGGGCTTGGCGCAGATCGCGTTGTTCACGGCGTCCTGGTAGGTCTTGTCCATCATGCCGATCCACACGGTGCCGTCAGGCCCGTGCGGCACTTTGAAGGTGCCGGCCGCCGCCATCTTCACCGGTGCCTCCGCCGAGAATGCTGCCGGCGACTGCTCCCAGTAGGTGCTGCCCGATTGCTGCTTGGCCGAGCTGTACAGCACCAGATAGCGCGCACGTTTGTCGGTGATGTCCACGCTGCCGAACGCGCCGGTGGTGGCGTCCGTCCAGCCCATGTGTTCGCACAGGCTCACGTCCTTGCTGTCGATCGGCTGGAACGCGTCGTCCAAGACCACCAGCGTCGGCGCAAACAGATAGCTGGCGCGCAGCCAGCGGCCGTTCAATTCCGACTTCACCGCCACGCGGTACGGCAGCTGCGATTCGCGCGGCAGGCTGAAGCTCAGGAAATAACTGCGGTCGCCGTTGAGGTTGGCCACCATGCTGCCCGGTCCCAGCGCGAACTTCTTGGGCTGCCAGGGCAGGGCGTCCTGGTAGGAGAAGTCGGCAAAGGTGGTGCAGCAGGGAGTGGCCTGCTGCAGGGCCTGTTTCGCCTGATCCAGGCTGCCGTTGGTGCTCTCGGGCGGACGCAGGTTGGGCGGCACCAGCGCTTTCACGCTGTGGCAGCCGCTCGCCAGCACGGTGAGCGCGAACAGGGCGGTGGCAGTGATCAGTCGATAACGCATGAGGGATCTCAAAATTCGGCTGTACCCGCCGCACGCGGGAAGGGAATGGCATCGCGGATATTGGACAGGCCGCACACGTATACCAGCAGGCGCTCGAAGCCCAGGCCAAAGCCAGCGTGCGGCACCGTGCCATAGCGGCGCAGATCACGGTACCAGCCGTAGGTGGCCGGATCGAGACCGAATTGCGTCATGCGGCGGTCGAGGTAATCCAGGCGCTCTTCGCGCTGCGCACCGCCGATGATCTCGCCGATGCCCGGGGCCAGCACGTCCATCGCGGCGACGGTCTTGCCGTCGTCGTTGAGGCGCATGTAGAACGCCTTGATCTGCTCGGGGTAGTTCATCACCACCACCGGGCGACCGACGTGCTTCTCGGCGAGATAGCGCTCGTGCTCGGTCTGCAGGTCGATGCCCCAGGCGACCGGGAATTCGAATTTCTGCCCGGACTTCTTCAGGATTTCCACCGCCTCGGTGTAATCGATGCGTTCGAACGGTTCGGCAATAAAGGCTTCCAGACGGCTGATCGCATCGGGCTGCACGCGCTCGGCGAAGAACGCCATGTCGTCCTGACGCTCATCCAGCACGGCCTTGAAGATCGCCTTGAGGAAACCCTCGGCGCAGTCGGCGTTGGCGTTGAGGTCGGCGAAGGCGATTTCCGGTTCCACCATCCAGAACTCGGCCAGGTGGCGCGGGGTGTTGGAGTTCTCGGCGCGGAAGGTCGGGCCGAAGGTGTAGACCTTGCTCATCGCCAGGCAGTAGGCCTCGACGTTGAGCTGGCCGGACACGGTCAGGAACGCTTCGCGGCCGAAGAAATCCTTGCGGAAATCGATCTTGCCATCCGGCGTGCGCGGCAGGTTGGCCAGGTCCAGCGTGGACAGGCGGAACATGTCGCCCGCACCTTCCGCATCGGAGGTGGTGACGATCGGCGTATTGATCCAGAAGAAACCCTGTTCGGTGAGCCAGCGGTGGATCGCCGTCATCATCGTGTGGCGCACGCGGGTCACGGCGCCGAACAGGTTGGTGCGCGGGCGCAGGTGCGCCACTTCGCGCAGGAATTCCATCGAGTGCTGCTTGGGCTGGATCGGGTAGGTTTCCGGATCGTCGACGAAACCGGTGACGATGACGTCCGTCGCCTGGATCTCGAAGCTCTGGCCCTTGCCCTGCGAAGCGACCAGGGTGCCGGTGACGATCACGCCAGCGCCGGCGGTGAGGTGCTTCACCTCGCTCTCGTAATTGGACACCTCGCTGGTGACCACGGCCTGGATGGGGTCGAAGCAGGAGCCGTCGCTCACATTGACGAACGAGAGGCCCGCCTTCGAATCGCGCCGGGTGCGGACCCAGCCGCGCACGGTCACGGTACTGCCGGCAGCGATGCTGCCGGAAAGAGCCTGCTTCACGCTCGATAGAATCGGGCTAACCGCCGTCATTGGATTGAAACTCCTGCTGAGTGCCGGCATATCGGCACGTAAGACGAACCTTGCATGATAATCTACGGATCGTTCAGGTTCGACCCTTAACGTCTGATTTCGGACAATCTCCCCTTCCGGTAGTTGCAACGCCCATGACCATCACCATCACGCCCGCCGCCAGCGAACGCATGCGCTCCTTCCTTGCCGGCACGCCCAGTGCCGCGGGTGTGCGCTTCGGCGTGAAGAAGACCGGCTGCTCCGGCTTCGGCTACGTGGTCGACCTGGCTCAAGTGGTGGGTGAGGGCGATGAGATGGTCGAGGTAGACGGCGTGAAGCTCATCGTCGACGGCAAGAGCATGCCCCTGATCGACGGCACCGTAATCGACTTCCAGCGCCAGGGCCTCAACGCGAGCTTCGTCTTTCACAACCCCAACGCCACCGGCGAATGCGGTTGCGGCGAGAGTTTCACCGTCGGCTGAGACACTGCGCGCGCAGGCAGATCGTCATCTGCTTGCCCCAAACCCCTGAAATCCCTTACACTTCCGCTTCTTTCCAGGCCGTCAAGGCATGGATGGAACCTTGCCTCACCGCATAGTGCGGGAGGCTGCCAGGCCTGAAAGGGCCGCATCCACAAGGAGTTACCACACGATGTCCCTGCGACATTACGAAGTCGTGTTTCTGGTCCACCCTGACCAGAGCGAACAGGTTCCGGCGATGATCGAGCGCTACAAGGCGCTGATCGAGACCGACGGCGGCAAGATCCACCGCCTGGAAGACTGGGGCCGCCGTCAGCTGGCGTATCCCATCGTGAACCTGGCCAAGGCTCACTACGTCATGCTCAACATCGAAGTGAGCCAGAACGCGCTGAACGAGCTCGAGTCGGGCTTCCGCTTCAACGACGCCGTGCTGCGCCACCTGGTGGTTCGCCGTGACGAAGCCGATACCGAGCAGTCCTTCATCCTGAAGTCCAAGGAAAAGGATGACGCCAAGTCCTCGCGTCGCCGCGATGACGATAGCGACGGTGACGAGCGTCCGGCACGCCGTGACCGCGAAGACCGCGACAACGATCGCGACAGCGACGACTGATCAGGAGCCAAGACATGTCTAAGTTCTTCCGCCGCCGCAAGTTCTGCCGCTTCACGGCCGAAAAAGTCAAAGAGATCGACTACAAGGATCTCAACACCCTGCGCCAGTACGTGACCGAGAATGGCAAGATCGTTCCCAGCCGCATCACCGGCACCAAGGCTCGCTACCAGCGTCAGCTGGCGACCGCTATCAAGCGCGCCCGCTTCCTGGCTCTGCTGCCGTACACGGATAACCACGACGTCTAAGTCGTGCGCTTTTAACTTCCTCTCCCCTCCGGGGAGAGGACTGAGGTGAGGGGCGGGTGCTCGCGATATAGCTGCTACGAAGCTCGCTTCGATTTAGCCATGCCGCAAGATTGGCCCCTCATCCCAGCCTTCTCTCCCACAGGGACTACCTTCGGGTCGCCCGCAGGGGAGAAGGAGTGAAAGACTCTTCGGACAACCGTCCAGGCTGCGCCGGGCCACACCGGTGCTAACGAAAAGGAATACCCATGGAACTGATTCTTCTCGAAAAAGTCCGCAACCTCGGCAACCTTGGCGACAAGGTCAGCGTGAAGCCGGGTTATGGCCGTAACTACCTGCTGCCGCAGGGCAAGGCCGTGCCGGTCAACGCCGCCAACCTCGAAGCTTTCGAGAAGCGCCGCGCCGAGTACGAAGCCAAGGCTGCCTCGCAGCTGTCCGGCGCCGAAGGCCGCAAGGCCAAGCTGGAAGGCGTGTCGGTGACCATCACCGCCAACGCCAGTCCGGAAGGCAAGCTGTACGGCTCGGTCGGTCCGCGCGAAATCTCCGAGGCCCTCGCGGCCGCCGGTCATGACGTGCACAAGGGCGAAGTGATCCAGGGCGAGGGCCCGATCCGCCACACCGGCGAGTTCGAGGTGGTGATCGCTCTGCATGCCGACGTGCAGACTCAGGTCAAGGTGATCGTGGTCGGCGAGAAGTAAGTCGCCCCGTCGCTTGCAAGTCCCAGACGGGCGCCTTCAAGGCGCCCGTCTGCTTTTCGGGGTTTGGTAAGCGGCTTATCCACAACGAACCACAGCTTATCCACAGAGTTATTGTCTCGTCGCCTGAGATGGCGCCGCGTATGCTCTGTACCCAGCACGCCGCCGGCAATGCAGCTAACCGCTGCGAGGAATCTCGATGTCCTTCGTTTCCGATCGTTCCGACCGCCCCGAGCGCCGCGGTCGTTCCGAGCGCAAACCTTTGTCCAGCATCGATGCACTGCGCGTACCGCCGAATTCGATCGACGCGGAACAAGCGGTGCTGGGCGGCCTCATGCTGTCGCCCGATTCGCTGGACAAGGTGGCCGACCGCCTCGCCGAGCAGGATTTCTACCGCAAGGACCATCGCCTGATCTGGCGCGCCATCACCGAGCTGGCGGGCAAGGGCATGCCGTGCGACGCGGTGACCCTGGGCGACTGGTTCGAGGCCAACGGCCTGGCCGACATGGTCGGTGGCGCCGCCTACCTGATCGAACTGGCCAACACCACGCCGAGTGCGGCGAACATTGCCGCCTACGCGGAAATCGTGCGCGAGAAGTCGGTGTTGCGCCAGCTGATCGACGCCGGCACCGGCATCACCGAGGACGGCTACCAGCCCGATGGCATGGGCGTGCAGGAGGTGCTGGAGCGCGCCGAGCAGGCCGTCTTCAAGATCGCCGAGTCCGGTGCGCGCGGCAAGAAAGACACCGTGTCGATGCGCGAGGCCGTGAAGGACGCCTTCCGCATCCTCTCCGAACGCTTCGAGAACAAGGGCCAGCTCACCGGCATCTCCACCGGCTTTTCGGATCTGGACGAACTCACCTCGGGTTTGCAGCCGTCCGACTTGATCATCGTCGCGGCGCGCCCTTCGATGGGCAAGACGGCATTCTCGGTGAATATCGCCGAAGCGGCGGCGATGCGTGGCAAGAAGGCCGTGGCCATCTTCTCGATGGAAATGTCGGCCTCGCAGTTGGCCTTCCGTATGATTTCCTCGGTCGGCCGCATCCACGCGCAGCACCTGCGCAATGGCGACCTGGCCGAGGAAGACTGGCCGCGCGTCACCAATGCGATTGCCTTGCTGTCCGAAGCGAAGATCTTCATCGATGACACGCCCGGTCTCTCGCCGGTCGAGCTGCGTTCGCGTTCGCGCCGACTGCATCGCGAGCACGGCGGCCTCGGACTGATCGTGATCGACTACCTGCAGCTGATGCAGGTGCCGGGCATGAAGGAAAACCGCGCGACCGAGATCTCGGAAATCTCGCGCTCGCTCAAGGGTCTCGCCAAGGAACTCAATTGCCCGGTGATTGCCCTGTCGCAGTTGAACCGCTCGCTGGAGCAGCGTGCCGACAAGCGTCCGATGATGTCCGACCTGCGCGAATCAGGCGCTATCGAGCAGGACGCGGACGTGATCATGTTCATCTACCGCGACGAGTACTACAACAAGGAATCGCCCGACCGCGGACTGGCCGAAATCATCATCGGCAAGCAGCGTAACGGCCCCACCGACACGGTGAAGCTGACCTTCCTCGGTCACTACACCAAGTTCGAGAATTACGCGCCCGATTCTTTCGTCGGCGCATTCGAATAAGCGCGTCGTCCGACGTACAGGTCCCGTTTCGTTAAAGGAACGGCACCTGTACCGTCCCCGGCATATGCATCCAGTGCACATGAATCCCGTGCCGGATTCACATCCTGCGGTGCAACCTCGTCACCGGTTTCCCGGACGAGGCACAACACATGTCGCTTATCCTCCTACTCATCGTCGTGTTGCTTCTGCTTGGCGCGCTGCCGACCTGGCCGTATAGCCGCGGATGGGGTTATGGCCCGAGCGGCGGACTGGGGTTGATCGTGATCATCCTGATCGTGCTCCTGGTCCTGGGCGTCTTGTGAGGGCGATGCCATGAACCGAATCATCATTCCTGCGCTTCTCGCCGCCGCGTCGCTGGCACTCGCCGGCTGTGGCAGCAGCACTCGCGTAGTGCAGAACAACGAGACCTGCGGCAAGCAGATGACCGACCTGCAGGATGCGCTGGCATCCGGTGCGATGACCCAGCACGAGTACGACAAGGCGCGTCGTGTCGCCGTGGAGCGTTGCCAGTCGCGCGACAATCACTGAACACCATGTTGGGTGGTGTGGCTACTGGTGAGGGTAGCCGTTGCCCGGGGATTGCCACGGGGGCGCCCCGGGAGTGCCGGACCGGCAGTCTAGGTTGGGCGCATCGGGCCGGATGGCCGGACAGGACTGGTAAGCTTCCAGTCCTGCTCCAGGCCCTCCGGCCCAACTTTTCCCACTCCTCACCGTGCCCGGTCGGGCGCAAAGCCAGGCATGAGTCGCACTACCGTCGCCACCATCCATCTGGGCGCCTTGCGCCACAACCTCGCCCGCATCAAGCAGATGTCCGCGCCGGCCAAGGTCATGGCGGTGGTCAAGGCGGATGCGTACGGGCATGGCCTGGAGCGCGTCGCGCGTGCGCTCGATGGCGAGGCGGATGCCTTTGCGGTTGCGGCCCTGGGTGATGGTTTGCGCCTTCGCGCGGCAGGACATCGCCAGCGCATCGTGGTGCTCTCCGGTCCCGATCACGCCAGCGACATCGCCGAGATGCAGCGCCTGAATCTCGATGCCGCGATTCATCACGAAGAACAATTGCGCTGGCTGAAGGAAGCGTCGCCATCGCGTGGTCCGCTGCGCGTCTGGCTGAAAGTGGACAGCGGCATGCATCGCCTGGGCTTTGCGCCGGAAACCGTCGCCTTCGTCCACGCACAGCTGGCCGCCATGCCCGGCATCGATCCGGAGATCGGCCTGCTTACCCATTTCGCCGAATCGGAAGTGTTCGACGGCATCGAAACGCCCGCGCAAATCCGTCGTTTCAATGACGCCACCCGCGGGTTGAGCGGGCCGCGCTCCTTGTCCAATTCCGCAGCAGTGCTGGGCTGGACCGAAGCGCGCGGCGACTGGGTGCGTACCGGTGGCCTGCTCTATGGCCTTTCCGTCGTGGATGGCAAAACCGGTGCCGATTTCGGCTTCCGTCCGGCCATGACGCTGAGCACGCGGCTGATCGCGATCAATCGCATCGGCAAAGGCGAGCACATCGGCTACAACGGCACCTGGACCTGCCCCGAAGACATGCCCGTGGGTGTGGCCGCAGTGGGATACGGCGACGGTTATCCACGCAGTGCGGTGGCCGGTACGCCGGTGCGGGTGGGCGATCGCCAGGTGCCCTTGATCGGTCGCGTATCGATGGACCTGATCACGCTGGACCTGCGCGACGCGCCGCACGCCAAAGTCGGCGATCGCGTGACGCTGTGGGGTCCGGAGTTGCCGGTGGAAATCATCGCCGCACAGGCGGGCACGATCTCCTATGACCTCACCTGCGGCATGACCAAGCGCGTGCTGTTCGTGGAAGACGAAGCCTGAGCGAGCGCAAGGCGCTCAATCCACGCAGACCGAATGTCTCGCGGTATGCGATGCAGGCCCGCTAAGCTGGGTCATTCGCCCGCACCTCCGATCAGGAATCCAAGCATGGCCAAAGCCAAGACCGCCTATGTCTGCACCGACTGCGGGGCGGAGCATTCCAAATGGCAGGGCCAGTGCGTGGACTGCGGCGTGTGGAACACGCTGAGCGAAATCGTGGTGCAGCCCGCCGTGAAATCCGCCGGCGCCGCACGCAGCACCACCGGCTACGCAGGCGCTGCAGCCGGTTCGCCCAAAGTGACGCCGCTGACGGCCGTGGCGCTGGACGCGGAAATGCGCACGCTCACCGGCATCGGCGAACTCGATCGCGTGCTGGGCGGTGGCCTGGTGGATGGCTCGGTGGTGCTGATCGGCGGTGATCCCGGCATCGGCAAATCGACCTTGCTGCTGCAGATGCTCGGAACGCTGGGCGCGCGCATTCCCAGCGTCTACGTGACGGGCGAGGAATCACTCGGCCAGGTCGCCTCGCGTGCGCAGCGACTCGATCTTCCGCTGGCGCCGCTGCATGCGCTGGCGGAAACCTGCATCGAACGCATCATCGAGCAGGCCCTGAGCACCCGCCCGCGCGTGCTGGTAATCGACTCCATCCAGACCATCTGGACGGAACTGCTCACCGCGGCGCCCGGTTCCGTCAGCCAGGTACGCGAATCGGCGGCCAAGCTCACGCGCTTCGCCAAGGAAACCGGCACCTCGGTATTCCTGGTCGGACACGTGACGAAAGAGGGCGGCATCGCCGGTCCTCGCGTGCTCGAACACATGGTGGACGCCGTGCTTTATTTCGAAGGCGAATCCGGCAGCCGCTTCCGCGTGCTGCGCGCCTTCAAGAACCGCTTCGGTGCGGTGAACGAGCTGGGTGTGTTCGCGATGTCGGAAAAGGGCTTGCGCGAAGTACCCAATCCGTCGGCGATTTTCCTCTCTGCCCACAGCGGCCCGACCTCGGGCAGCGCCGTGATGGTGACGCGCGAAGGCACGCGTCCCTTGCTGGTGGAAGTGCAGGCGCTGGTGGACCAATCCTCCCTGGGCAACCCGCGCCGTGTCGCACTGGGTCTGGAGCAGAACCGACTCGCCATGTTGCTGGCGGTGTTGCATCGCCACGGTGGCGTGGCGGCGTATGACCAGGACGTCTTCGTCAATGTGGTCGGCGGTATCCGCGTGCAGGAAACCGCTGCCGATTTGCCGGTGCTGCTGGCCGTGCTCTCGTCACTGCGCGATCGACCGTTGCCGGAGAAGACCGTCGCGTTCGGCGAGGTGGGTTTGTCCGGAGAGATTCGACCAGTGCCCAATGGCGATGAGCGCTTGAAGGAAGCAGCGCATCATGGGTTTCAGAAGGCCATCGTGCCGAAGGCGAATGCGCCGAAGAAGTCGAAAGTCGGCGACATGGAAATTGTCCCCGTGGAACGCTTGTCGGAAGCCATCGACGCCTGCCGCTGAACCCGCGAGCCGCACCGGCCGTACTTTGTGGGAGCGCACCCTGTGTGCGCGACAGCCACGCATGGTTGCACCGCTCCGTAGGCTTGTCGCGCACAGGGTGCGCTCCCACAGTAGATCTGCCGCCTTACACAGGCGGCAGCGCCGCAAAATCCGGATGCAGTTCAGCGCGCGCTGAAAACGCCGCCAACTGCGGATAAGCCTTCGCATCGATCACATCGGCTGCCACCAATTGCGTGAAGCCCCAGGCAACGGCGATGGTCACATCGGCCTGGCCTGGTGCGCTTCCAAAGATCCAGCCGTCGACACCACGCAACTCGCGCTCGAGCAAGTCGTGGGCCGCGTGCAGTTGCCCTTTGACGCGATTGATCCAGCCTTCGTCGCGCTTGTCCGGATCGCGCTTGTCTTCGTAGACGATCTGCACAGCTTTTTCGCTGGCGGCGAGCGCGATACCGGTGAGGCGCAGTGCGCGTTGCCGGTCGGCTGCATTCGTCGGCATCAATGCGACGCGATCGCTTTGCGCCTGGGCCCAGTCGATGATCAGGCCCGACTCGGTAAGCATGCAGCCATCGTCCAGCACCAGCGTGGGCGCTTTCACCAGCGGATTGATCTGCTGGAACTCATCGAAATGCCGGAACACCGACATCGAGCGATGCGTGAAGGGGATGCCCAGCAGTCGCAGCGAAATGGCAGTGCGGCGTACGTACGGTGAATCGAGCATGCCGATCAGTTCCACGAACACCTCCGTCAGGAATGAAAGACGACGGTCTTGCTGCCGTTGAGCAGGACGCGGTCGTCCAGATACAGGCGCAGCGTGCGCGCAAGCACACGGCGCTCGATGTCACGGCCGATGCGAATGAGATCTTCCGGCGTATCGGCGTGGGTGACCCGCTCGATGTCCTGCTCGATGATCGGGCCTTCGTCCAGCTCGGCCGTGACGAAATGCGCGGTGGCGCCGATCAGCTTGACGCCGCGGCGGTACGCCTGGTGATACGGGCGGGCGCCCTTGAAGCCGGGCAGGAACGAGTGATGGATGTTGATGCAGCGGCCAGCGAGCGTTTGCACCAGCTCGCGCGACAAGATCTGCATGTAGCGCGCGAGCACCACCAGATCCGCCTGCGATTGCTCGATCAGTGCGGCCAGTGCGCCTTCCTGGTCGGCGCGGCTGTCACGGTCCACCGGCAGGTAGTGGAAAGGAATCCCGTCGAGATCCAAATGGCGATAGGTTTCGCGCGGATGGTTGGCAATGACGCCGGCGATATCCATCGGCAGCTCGCCGATCCGCCAGCGATAGAGAATATCGGCCAGGCAGTGGTCGAACTTGGACACCAGCAGCAACACGCGCCGACGTTGCGCACGATTGCGCAGCATCCATTGCATGCCCAGTTGCTGGGCGAATCCCTCGAAACCCGGCTTCAGCGCGTCGAGGTCGCGTTCGGCGTCTTCGAACACCAGGCGCATGAAGAAGCGGCCCGTCTCGGCATCGCCGAATTGCTGCGCTTCGATGATGTTGCCGCCGTTTGCGGCCAGATGGTTCGACACTGCCGCCACGATGCCAGCGCGGTCAGGACAGGAGAGTGTCAGGACGAACTGGCCGGGAATGATCATGGCATGCGCTTCATGGCGTCCGATGAAGAATCAGTTCCAGCACCGCCTTGGTGCCGAAGAAAGCGAGCAGCAATACGCCCATGCCCACCAGGGTGAGATTGACCGCGCTACGGCCACGCCAGCCATGCCGCCAGCGGCCGATGAGCAGGGTGCCGAACACCAGCCACGCGATGATCGACAGCACCGTCTTGTGGATCAAGTGCTGGCCGAACAGGTTGTCCACGAACAGGATGCCGGTGAGCAAGGTGAGCGTGAGCAGCAGGAAACCGGCGCCGATCAGCCGGAACAGCAGCGTCTCGGTCAGCGTCAGCGGTGGCAGCGCGCGCATCCAGGTGCCCACCTGGCGATGGCGCAGCGCGCGCTCCTGCACGGCGAGCAGGATGGCCAGCGCCGCGGCGATGGACAGCACGCTGAAGGCCAGCAGCGCCACCGTGACATGCAGCTTGATCTGCCATTCCAGCGGCAGCGGCGCCGTGACGGGAGCGGCAAAGATGTCCAGCCCCAGCAGCAAGGCGGTGAGCGGAAATACGATCACGCCGAGCGCGGCCACCGGCCGCCAGATATTCACCACCAGGGTGAAGGCCGAGACCACGCAGGCGACCAGCGACAGCGCGGAAAAGAAATGCAGGTCGAGCGCGCCGCGATGGGCGCCCAGCAGGGTGCCGGCGTGGAGCAGCACGGCACTGCCAGCCAGCAGCAGCGCGGAGCGGTTCAATGGTTGCCCACCTCCGAGCAGCGGCCGGGCCAAAGCCGTCGCTGCGGTGAGGTAGAGCACGATGGCGAGCAGGGCAAAAAGGTCGGTGGCGGCCATAGCGGGCGAGTGTGGCATGGGGCCTTTGGGGTGGGTAGAGGGGGCGCGTCGTTGTGACGGGGCGCCGTCCGCATGGTTTGGGGACGTGCGATCGGCCATCCCTCGTCCCAATTTGAACGGGCCCGCCCCACGCCCGCACCAGCGGTTGCCATCCCGCTATAATCGACCTTTTCCGCCCACCGGCCTGACCATGTTCGAGTCCCTCAGCCAACGCCTCTCCACCACCGTCAACCGCTTGCGCGGCCGTGGCCGCCTGACCGAGGAAAACATCCGCGAGTCGATGCGCGAAGTGCGTATTGCGCTGCTGGAGGCCGACGTCGCCCTGCCGGTCGTGCAGGCCTTGATCGAGCGCGTGAAGGTGCGTGCCGTCGGCCAGGAAGTGATGAAGAGCCTGTCGCCGGGCCAGGCGCTGGTGAAGGTGGTCAGCGACGAGCTGACGGCAGTGATGGGCACTGCCAATGCAGAGCTCAATCTTGCCCAGCAGCCGCCGGCCGTCGTGTTGATGGCGGGCCTGCAGGGTGCGGGTAAGACCACCACGGTGGCCAAGCTCGCGCGCTTCCTCACCGAGCGCAAAAAGAAGAAGGTGATGGTGGTGAGCTGCGACGTCTATCGTCCGGCCGCTATCGAGCAGCTGCGCACGCTGGCCGAGCAGGTCGGCGTGAAGTTCTTCCCGTCCGAGGCGGGCCAGAACCCGGTGGATATCGCCAAGGCCGCGATTGCCGCGGCGCGCCGCGAAGTGGTCGACGTGCTGCTGGTCGACACCGCCGGCCGCCTGCATGTGGACGAAGCGATGATGGCCGAGATCAAGGCGTTGCACGCCGCGATCACGCCCGTCGAGACGCTGTTCGTGGTCGACTCCATGACCGGCCAGGATGCGGCCACTACCGCCAAGGCCTTTGCCGAAGCACTGCCGCTCACCGGCGTGGTGCTCACCAAGACCGACGGCGACGCCCGCGGCGGTGCGGCTCTCTCGGTGCGCTATGTCACCGGTCGTCCGATCAAATTCCTTGGCGCCGGTGAGAAGACCGATGCGCTGGAACCGTTCCATCCCGACCGCGTCGCGCAGCGCATCCTTGGCATGGGCGACGTGCTGTCGCTGGTCGAGGAAGTGGAGCGCAAGGTCGACCAGGAAAAGGCGCAGAAGCTCGCCGAGAAGGTGATCAAGGGCAAGCGCTTCGATCTCAACGACATGCGCGACCAGCTCGAGCAGATGTCCAATATGGGCGGCCTGGCCGGCCTGATGGACAAGCTGCCGGGCGTATCGGGCCTGCCCGACAGCGTCAAATCCAAGGTCAACGATGGCGAGATCAAGCGCATGGTCGCGATCATCCAGTCGATGACCAAGAAAGAACGCCGTCATCCGGATCTGTTGAACGGTTCGCGCCGCGCCCGCGTGGCGCGCGGCTCGGGCACGCAGCCGGCCGACGTCAACCGTCTGCTCAAGCAGTACATGCAGATGGAAAAAATGATGTCCAAGCTCTCCAAGGGCGGCAGCAAGGGCCTGTTGCGCCAGATGCGTGGCGCCATGAAGGGCATGGGCGGCATGGGCGGTGGTTTGCCCCCGATGCGCTGAGACTGAACAGCCCGGCCAGTCAATCTGGCCGAATTTGCCTGCCAGCTCTTCCTTTTTCCTCAAAATTCATTAAAATGCCGCGTTCACCGCGCACCGCTGAGTGCGTGCTGCCGGCATCCCGGCAACTCTGGAGCTTTTACTTATGGTCAAGATTCGTCTTTCGCGCGGCGGCGCCAAGGGCCGTCCGTTCTACCACATCGTTGTCACCGATCAGCGCAACAAGCGCGACGGCCGCAGCATTGAGAACGTCGGTTTCTACAACCCCGTTGCTTCGGGCAAGGACAAGCGCCTTGAGCTGAACGTTGCCCGCGTGCAGGAGTGGGTGGGCAAGGGTGCGCAGCTGACCGACAAGGTCGCCGCCCTGGTCAAGGAAGCCGGCAAGCAGCAGGCTGCCTGAGTATGACGGCAGCCGGTCGGCGCGTCCTGGTGGGACGCATCGTCGGGCTGTACGGCGTGCAGGGCTGGCTCAAGATCGAATCCTGGACTGAGCCCCGCACGAAGATCTTCACGTACCAACCCTGGCTGCTGAGTTCGGCGCCGGGTGCGGAAACGGAGATCGCAGGAGTGAAGGGTCGTCCGCAGGGCAAAGGGCTGGTAGCCCAGCTGCCCGGAGTGGACGACCGGGATACGGCGGCAGCGTTGGTCGGGCAGGACATTTATGTCTCCCGCGAGCTGCTGCCACCTCCTGGCAAGGATGAGTATTACTGGGTCGATCTCGAAGGTCTCGAGGTCGTCACCACGGAAGGCGTGGCACTGGGGCGAGTGAGTCATTTGTTCGCAACCGGCGCCAACGACGTCGTGGTAGTGAAGGACGGTACGCGCGAGCGGCTGGTGCCTTTCATCCAGGGATCTTATGTGCGTTCGGTGGACTTGTCCGACGGGCGCATGGTGGTGGACTGGGATCCTGAATTCTGAGCGCGCCACGCGCTGCATCAAGGGTTGAGGATCATGCGCATCGATGTCGTCACGTTGTTTCCCGACTTCATGCGTCAGTGTGCTGCCGTTGGCGTGGTGGGGCGGGCCCAGCAGCGTGAGCTGCTACAGGTGGAAACCTGGAACCCGCGCGATTTCGCCACCGACAATTACCGCACCGTGGACGGCCGCACCTGTGGCGGCGGGCCCGGCATGGTGATGCTGATTCAGCCTTTGCGCGATGCCTTGAAGGCAGTGCGCGAGGCCGCACCGGAACCGGTGCATGTGATCTACCTCAGCCCGCAGGGCGCGAGGTTGACGCAGGGTAGGGTGGAAGCGCTGGCCAAGTTGCCGCGCATCGCCTTGCTCTGCGGGCGTTACGAAGGTGTGGACGAGCGTCTGCTGGCGCACGAGGTCGACGAAGAGCTTTCTATCGGCGATTATGTGCTGTCCGGCGGTGAGCTTGGCGCCGCGGTGATCATCGATGCCGTGGGCCGCTTGCAGGACGGTGCGTTGAATGACGCGCAGTCGGCGCAGCAGGATTCGTTTTCGGACGGACTGCTGGATTGCCCGCACTATGCAAAGCCGGTGCATGACGCACTGGGAGACGTGCCGGACGTATTGCTCTCCGGCGACCACGCGGCCATTCGTCGCTGGCGCCTGAAGCAATCGCTGGGACGGACCTGGTTGCGGCGTCCCGATCTTTTGGCGCAGCGCGCGCTGGATGCACAATCCCGAGCGCTGTTGGACGAATTCCGCCGCGAGCATGCTCAGCAGACGCGGCACGACGATACGGCCCATTAAGGGCGCAGAAATTAGACAGGTGTTGCCATGAACAAGATCATCGAACAGTTCGAAGCCGAGCAGATCACCCGCCAGCTGCCGGAATTCGGCCCTGGTGACACCGTGGTGGTCAACGTGAAGGTGAAGGAAGGCAACCGCGAGCGCGTTCAGGCGTTCGAGGGTGTTGTCATCGCCAAGCGCAGCCGCGGCCTGCATTCGGCCTTCACCGTGCGCAAGATCTCGCACGGCACGGGCGTGGAGCGCGTGTTCCAGGCGCACAGCCCGGCCATCGACTCGCTGGAAGTGAAGCGCAAGGGCAAGGTGCGTGGCGCCAAGCTGTATTACCTGCGCAACCTGGAAGGCAAGGCTGCCCGCATCAAAGAAGACGTGGCTGCTGTGTCCGCCGCCAAGGCTGCGAAGAAGAAGGCTGCTGCCGAGTAATTCGGGCGCCTCTTTCGATTCGATTCGATTCGACGAAACCCCGCGGAGCGATCCGCGGGGTTTTTGTTTGGGCTTTTTTGGCCCGCCGTCCGAAGAGACCTGATTTCTGCTCGTCATCCCGGCGCAGGCCGGAAGCGCCCTTCAACAGCCGAATGGCTGGTCATCCAGAGCCTCGGTGTTTGGTCGTCGCCTCTCCGCCAGCATGCCGCCTACGCGGCGGGCGTTTCGATCGGCTGCCGCCGACCGAGTCACTTTTCTTTTGCTGGCCCAAAAGAAAAGTAACCCAAAGAAAATGGCCTGATAACGCCCGCAGCATCGTGTTGGGATAAACCAGAACGCTCGAGGCACGTCGTCATGGGACAACCTCCGAGGGTACACAGCGGGTAGTTCAAAGCGCTGCGCAACGCGCCCGAATCGCTGAGGACTTAAAGCGGGGCTCGCTACGCGTCGCTTTGGTCAGCGCGTCGAGGTCACCCTTGCGATTTACCTGTGGGAGCGCACCCTGTGCGCGACAGCCACGCTGGGATGTATCGCTCCGTAGGTTTGTCGCGCACAGGGTGCGCTCCCACAGTTTTTTTCTCCCTTCTCCCCGCAGGGGAGAGGGCTGGGGCATTGCCACCTTTACGGTGGTGAGGGGCGGGTGCTCGCGGTGTGACTTCATCAGGCGAGCTTTTTTGAAAGGCCGCCCTGGGACTGAGCCCCCTCAAGCCAACCGCTGCGGCTCCTGCAGGAAGTTGCCCTGTACGAAGTCGACGCCGCAGGCGAACAGCAGCGAGGTGCTGGCGGCGTCTTCCACCCATTCGGCGATGGTCTGTTTTTTCAGCTCGCGTGCCTGGCGGCAGATGTCGGCCACCTTTTTCTGGCTTTCCTGCTGTTGCGGCAGGTCGGCCATGTAGCTGCGGTCGATCTTCAGATAGTCGGCATTGATGTGGTTGAGCAGCTGGAACGAGTTGAGGCCTGAGCCGAACTGCTCGAGCGCGAACTGGCCGCCCAACTTCTGCCAGGCCTGGATGAATTCCTGCGCCGGGCGCAGGGCGGTCACCACCTTGCTCTCGGTCATTTCCAGCACGAGCTGGCCATGCTTGAGCGCGGCCTGCTTGAGGCGTTCGCCCAGCCAGGGAAGCAGCGCCTTGTCTTCCAGCGAGCCGGAGGTGAGCTTGACGAAGAACGTCGTCGGCTGGCCCATGCGATCGCGGGCGCGCAGATGTTCGATCGCCTGGTTCAGCACCCAGCGATCGATCGCCGGGGTGAGGTTGTGCTTTTCGGCGATCGGCATGAAGAAGCCGGGGAGTACCTCTCCCTGCGGGCCATTGAGGCGCAGCAGGATTTCGGAGAACTCGCCTTCGGCATCCTGCAGGCTGATCGTCTGCTGGTGGTACAGCACGAATTCGTTCTGAATGAGCGCCTGGTCGATCACGCCCAGCCAGTAGCGCTCGCGCTCTTCGTCGGCCTTTTCGCGGGCCGCCGGATCATGCAGGTCGCTGCGATTGCCGCCTTGGCTCTGCGCGTTGCGCAGGGCCTGGCTGGCCTGGTTAAGCAGCAGTTCGGTATTGGCGTTGCGCTCGCCCAGCAGGCTGCCGCCGATGCTGGCGGTGATGGTGATGGAGCGCGAGCCGAGATCAAAGATGCCCCCGGCGATGGCCTGCTGCAGGCCGGCAATCCACTGCTTGATGCCTTCGTCGTTGCGGGTGTGCAGCAGCACGCCGACGGTGTGTTCCGCCAGCAGGCCGGCGGTGTCCTGGGCGGTGAGCTGGCCTTCCACGCGATTGGCGAAAGCGGCCAGCAGCTCGTCGGCCTTGGACAGGCCGACGCCTGCCACGATGCTCTGCCAGTTGTCAGGCTCGATCAGCAGCAGCGACTGGCCCTTGGTGCCCTGGGTGGCTGCGGCCACCGCTTCATCGATGCATTCGAGCATGCGCGAGCGGTTGAACAGGCCGGTGACCGGATCGCGCTGCAGCTGTTCGATGACGTTGGCGTCCACCATATGGCGGCGGAATACCACTTGCAGGCAGGGCTCGCCTTCGAAGATGGCGTGCGCAAATTCCACGCTCGCCTTGAAGCTGGTGGCGTCGGCGCGGCGCGCCTGCAGCTCGATGGCGCCGTTGACTTTCTCGCCCTTGGACAGGCCCTTGAGGGTGTTCTTGAATTCGTCGGCGTCGTTCGGGCTGATCATGTCCAGCACGGGCAGGCCGAGCAGGTCATCGAACTCGGTATAGCCGAAGGTGTCCAGATAGGCCTGGTTGGCGCGCACGTGCATGCCTTCGTGCACATAGGCGATGGCGTCGGTGGACGAATCGAGCAGCGCATCGCAGCGGCGCTCGGATTCGCGCAGCGCGGTTTCCAGGCGGCGCAACTGGCGGCGCGCATTGAGCGCATCGAATTCGCGCTGGATCACCGCCATCAGCTGCTTGGGCTGCGGACGCAGCGCGACGCTGCGGGCGCCGTTGACGAACAGCTCGGTGATGGTGGCGTTGTCCACTTGGCCGACCAGTGCGATCAGCGAGAGGTCGCGGCCGTGGGCATCGAGCATGCGCGACACCTCGCGCAGCTCCAGGGTGCCCACCGATGGGTCGAACAAGACGATGTCAGGGCCCAGCTCGTCCAGGGCGGCAGTGATCTGCTCGGTGCTGGTGGCGCGTGCCGGTCGAACCGCGATGCCGCTGTTGCGCAGCAGGCTGATGATCTGTTCCGCGTCTTCGACTGACTTTTCGATGAAAAGTATCTTTATGACCTGGTCGGTTTTCATGGGCTCGTCGAGCTATCCGTTGTTCGCCGCTGCTGCTGATACCTGCCGTGTCAGCAGGGCGCGTGCCATCCGTGGTTGTAACGGATTCTTCCGGTCACTGCCAGCGGAATTGTTCCGGGAGTGACGCGGCCCACAACTGTGCCGGCCTTCTGTTACAGGGGCCGCTTCGATGCCTCGCCGCCCACCTCGCGGACCAGCTTGGGAACGAGATAGCCCGGCAGGCGTTGACGGATGGCGTCGACCAGGGCGAGGGCCCGGGCATCGTCGACCTCGAACTGCGCCGCCCCCTGCACGCGATCCAGCTGATGCAGGTAATAGGGCAGCACGCCCGCCGCGAACAGCCGCTGGGACAGGGCGGCCAGGGTGTCGGCGTCGTCGTTGATGCCGCGCAGTAGCACCGACTGGTTGAGCACGGTGGCGCCCATCTCCCGCAGGCGGGCGCAGGCGGCATCAACGGACGCATCGAATTCGTTGGCGTGGTTGGCATGCAGCACCACCACCTTCTGCAGCGGCAGCTCGCCCAGCCAGCGGCCAAAGGTCTCGTCGACGCGCTCGGGCAGCACCACCGGCAGACGGGTGTGGATACGCAGGCGGGTCACGTGTGGAATCTCGGCCAGGCCGCGGGTGAGCTCGTCCAGCTTGGTGGTGGCCAGCGACAGCGGGTCGCCCCCGGAGAGGATCAGCTCGCTGATGGAACTGTCCTGGCGCACGTGCTCCAGCGCCTTGCGCCACTGGCCGGCGGCGGCCATCTCGTCGCCATAGGGGAAGTGGCGACGGAAACAGTAGCGGCAGTTGATGGCGCAGCTGCCGCTGGCGATCAGCAAGGCGCGCCCTTCGTATTTGTGCAGCACGCCTTGGGCCGAACGGGCGGCCATGTCGCCCACCGCATCCACGCCGAACCCCGGCACCTGGTCCAGCTCAGCCAGCTGGGGCAGGACCTGCAGCAGGAGGGGGTCGAGCGGATCGCCATGGCGCATGCGGGCCACGAAGCCGCGCGGCACGCGCACGGCAAAGCCGGCATCGTCTGCCGGCAACCGGTGGGCCAGCGCTTCCAGCCCTACCAGGGCCAGCAATTCCTGCGGATCGGTGACGGCCTCACGCCACAGCGTGCGCCAGTCGGGTCCGGGCACAGATAGGCGGGCGGCATGGCTTGCGGTTATCATAATGGGTCTTGAAACGGGCCCAGTGCCCGGGAAACCACCTATTCTAGCTGCCTGCGGGCGGCGTCACATCTGGAGTTCAGCATGGCCACCGCCGGTCTCAACGACGTCAAGAAGGGAATGAAGATCCTTCACAACAATGACCCCTGGGTCATTACCGACGCCGATTTCATCAAGCCCGGCAAGGGTCAGGCGTTCACCCGCATCTTCATCCGCAACCTGAAGAACGGCCGCACCAGCGAATCGACCATGAAGTCCAGCGACAGCTTCGAAGTCGCCGACGTCGTCGACACCGATATGCAGTACCTGTATTCCGACGGCGAGTACTGGCACTTCATGCAGCAGGAAACCTTCGAGCAGCACCAGGCCAACAAGGCTGGTATGGGCGATGCCGTGAAGTGGCTGAAGGGCGAGGAAGAGTGCGTGGTGACGCTGTTCAACGGCGAAATCATCTCCGTGCAGGCGCCGAACTTCGTCGAACTGAAGATCACCGAGACCGATCCGGGCGTGCGTGGCGACACCTCGGGCGGCGGCGGCAAGCCGGCCACGCTGGAAACCGGCGCGGTGGTCCGCGTGCCGCTGTTCGTCGGCACCGATGAAATGATCAAGGTCGACACCCGCACGGGCGAATACGTCAGCCGCGTCGGCAAGTGACGTATCGGCCCGCGCCTTGCGCGGCCTGCCATTGCGTCATGCCTGTGGTCCCTGTTTGGCAGGTGCGCGGGAATAATGACGAAGCCTGAGCGGTAACGAAGTCAGGCAATCATGGGGCGGCCACCGCAAGGTGATCCGCCCCATGTCGTATCCAACACAAGAAGAGCGAGCTATCGGATGAGCCAGACCGCCCCGCAAACCGTCGACCTGTTGATCGAAGCGCGCTGGATCGTACCGGTGGAACCGCATGCCGTGGTGCTCGAACATCACGCCGTGGCGGTGGATCAAGGCGCCATCGTGGCCTTGCTGCCGATTGCCGATGCGCGCGCCGCCTATGCACCGCGTGAGCGCGTGGAGCTGGGCGAGCACGTGCTGATCCCGGGTCTGATCAATACCCATACGCACAACCCGATGACGCTGCTGCGCGGCCTCGCCGACGATCTGCCGCTGATGGTGTGGCTGCAGAAGCACATCTGGCCGGTCGAAGGCCAGGTGATCGGGCCGGAGTTCGTACGCGATGGCGTGGAACTGGCGGTGGCCGAGATGATTCGCGGCGGCACCACCTGCGCCAACGAAAACTACTTCTTCCCGGACGTGATTGGCGCCACTTATCGCCGCATGGGTTTCCGTGCCGTGGTTGGTCTGCCGGTGATCGATTTCCCTACGGCCTGGGCGAAGACGCAGGACGAATATTTCGATCGTGCCATCGAAGTGCACGACAGTTTCCTCGGCGATGCGCTGGTGAGCACCTCGTTTGCGCCGCATGCGCCGTACACCGTGTCGGACGAAGGCTTTGAACGCATCCGCGTGCTGGCCGATCAACTCGACATCCAGGTGCATCTGCACACGCACGAAACCGCGCATGAAGTGGAAGAAGAGAAGGCCAAGAGTGGCCTGCGCCCGTTCCAGCGACTGCAGAAGCTCGGCCTGGTCAACGATCGCCTGATCGCCGTGCACATGACCCAGCTCAACGACGCGGAAATCGAGGCTTGCGCAACAGCGGGCGTATCCGTGGTGCATTGCCCCGAATCGAACCTCAAGCTCGCCTCGGGCTTCTGCCCGGCGGAGAAGCTGCGCCAGGCCGGCGTGAATGTCGCCATTGGCACCGACGGCTGCGCCTCCAATAACGACCTGGACATGTTCGGCGAGATGCGAACGGCCGCGTTCCTGGCCAAGGCGGTGGCCAACGATGCGGCGGCCTTCGATGCGGCCTATGCGCTGCGTGCGGCCACCCTCAACGGCGCCCGCGCGATGGGTCTGGAAGATCGCATCGGTTCCATCGAAGCGGGCAAGCAGGCCGATCTGGCCGCTGTTCGTCTGTCCGATCTGGAAACGCAGCCGCTGTTCCACATCGCCTCGCAGCTCGCCTATGCCGTCGGCCGCCATCAGGTCACCGACGTGTGGATCAACGGCGTGCGCAAGCTGGCCGGCCGCTTCCTCACCGATATCGACACCGACGCCGTGCTCGCCAAGACGCATGCCTGGCGCGAACGCATCGCCGCGATCGATGCGGGTTGAGAGGGGCGCGATGAACCGCTATCTGGTGATGATGATGCGACGCGCGGATTTCGATCCGGCCATCGTGCAGCCGCACAAGGATTTCATTGAAGGCTTGCGCGCCGGCGGCCGTCTGGAAATGACGGGTGCCTTCGGCGACAAGTCCGGCGGCGCCTATCTGGTGCGTGCAGTCGACATGGACGAGGCCCTGGCCATCGTCCACCAGGACCCGGCCCACACCCGTGGCGGCTGGGACATCACCGTCTACGAATGGAACGCGCGCTAAGCTCCGCGCACAGCTTTGAAGGATGCTTTCGATGCAAGCCGCAACCAATGTCAGTCCTGAGGAAATCGCCCGCTTCGGCAAGCTCGCGGCGCGCTGGTGGGATCCCGATGGCGAGTCCCGTCCGCTGCATGATCTCAACCCGGTGCGCGCGGCTTATGTCGCCGATCGGCTGGATCTGCGCGGCGCGCGCGTGGCCGATGTCGGTTGCGGCGGCGGCCTGCTGAGCGAGGCGCTGGCCAAGGCCGGCGCGCGCGTCACCGGTATCGATCTGGGCGAGAAGGTGATCGAGATCGCGCGACTGCACATGCACGAGTCGCGACTGGAAACGCCCAATCTCGACATCGACTATCGCGTGCAGTCGTCGGCCGAACTGGCTGCCGCCGAGCCGGAAACTTTCGACGCCGTGTGCTGCATGGAACTGATCGAGCACGTGCCCGATCCGGCTGCCCTGGTCGGCGACCTGGTACGCATGGTGAAGCCGGGCGGCGTGGTGGTGATGTCCACGCTCAATCGCACGCCGGCCGCGTTCGGCGCGGCGATTCTCGGTGCGGAATACATCATGCGCATGCTGCCGCGTGGCACGCATCACTACGCACAATTCCTCAAGCCGTCGGAACTGGGACGCTTGATGCGACATGCCGGACTGGAAGTCGATGACGTCTCGGGGCTGGGCTACAACCCGATCAGCCGCAAGGCGTGGTTGAGCCGCCTCACGGCCGTCAATTACCTGATCAGCGCACGAAAGCCCGCATGAAGTCATTTCCCGAAAACATCCAGGGCGTGCTGTTCGATCTCGATGGCACCTTGCTCGACAGCGCTCCCGATCTCTACGCCGCGCTGAAGGCACAGTGCGAGGAAATGCAGGTGGCCGCGCCGCCCTATGCGATGGTGCGCGAAGTTGTCTCGCGCGGCTCGCGGGCGATCCTGCGCTGTGCGTTTCCCGATATCGATGATGCCGCGCTGGCGGCCTTGCTGCCGCGTTATCTCGAGCTTTACCAGGTGATGATGGCCGAGCACACGCGTCCGTTCGAGGGCGTGGATGAGCTGTTGTCGTCGCTGGAGTCGCAGGGCATCCGCTGGGGCGTGGTGACCAACAAGCCAGGTTTTCTTACCGACGATCTGCTGGTGCGCATCGGCTGGGCGCCGCGCGCGGCGGCGGTCGTGTCCGGCGACACCTTGCCGGTGAAGAAGCCCGATCCCGCGCCCGTGTTGCTGGCGTGCGAGCGTGCAGGGCTTGAGCCGTCGCGCTGCCTGTTCGTGGGCGATGATCGCCGCGATGTGCTGGCGGGCGCGGCGGCGGGCCTATACACCGTGGCCGTGCGCTGGGGTTATCTGGATGGTGGCGATCCGTCCGAGTGGAACGCGGACCTGGTGGTCGATCATCCGTCCGAGCTCACTGGCCGCCTGAAGGTGATTGCGTGAGCAGCACTGCGCTGCAGAGCTATATCGACAAGTGGCTGGCCGTGCAGCCGCAGCAGCGCATTGCCTTGGCATTCGTCGATCAGAACAGCTATCCCGGCCATATCGCGCTGGCGGCGCTTGAGCAGGAACTGCTCGCGGCGGCCTACGGCATACGCGAGCCGCACGTGGCGGCCAGCAAACTCAACTGGTGGGCCGAGGAGCTATCCGGCGCGGCGGCCAGTGGCGGGCGTCATCCCTTGACCCAGGTGCTGTTCGACAGCGACCGCGCGCACGAGATTGCCGCGGAACGCTGGGTCGCTCCGGTGCTGGCGGCGATGGGGCAACTGGAAGAGGGCACGGCAGCGGATTTCCCGGCTCAGATCGCGGCCGGCTCGCTGTTGCACGGTGCCCTGGCCGATCTGGAAACCGCCTGGTGGTTTGGCGACCAGGCATCCAGCGCGCGGGCAACGCGCGTGGCAACACTGTCGCATCTGCTGTATTCGCTGCTGCGCCTGCAGGAGGACGTCGATCGCGACCGCCTCGCACTGCCGATGTCGCGCCTGGCGAAATTCGGCCTGAGCCGCCAGCAATTGCGTGAATCCAGCGATCTGCGCAACGCCGCCGTGCGCGCGCAGCTGGACGATCTGGGAGCCGCCTGGCGTGATGCCGAGCGCCTGCCGGGACCATTGAGCGCCTTCCGCGGGCTGGAATCGCGCCAGGGACGTGCCCTGGTCGCCACGGCGCGCAAGGCCGCCGATCCGCTCGATGTGCTGCGCAAGGGGCAAGGCAGGCAGGGGCTGGGCGTGACCTGGCAAGCCTGGCAGGCCGCGCGTGCCTGGCAACGCGCGAAAGGTTGAGAGAACGCTCCGGACGCAGCGTTTCCCGTGCGCCACTATTGCGAGGCACCGATGGTGCCCCAAAATTGAGGTCTCCCAGGCGCTAAGACCGCCAGTCGGACCACATAGGATTCACCCATGTACACCGAGGAAAACACCGCCCGCCTGCTGCCCGACGTGGCAGTCCATGCCCAGCCGCATCTCGTCGGCGAGCTGGACTGGGTGGGAATGGATGGCATCGAGGTGCCGGTGCGTTTCGATGCCGGCGACGGCGACGTGCAGCGCGCCAGCGCGCGCGTCGGCGCCTTCGTCAATCTGCGTCGCCCGGACAAGCGTGGCATCCACATGTCGCGTCTCTACCTGCAGGTGGAGGAGGCGCTGAGCAGCAAGACGCTCGGCACCGATACCCTGCGCGATCTGCTGCGCGGTTTCCTGGAATCGCACAAGGATCTCTCCGATCGCGCCTGCCTCAGCATCCGCTTTGAGCACCTGGTGCGTCGTCCCGCCTTGCGCAGCGCCAACAGCGGTTGGCGTTCGTATCCGGTGACCATCGAGGCGAGCATGATCGGCGACGAATTCCTGCTGGAGTTCGGTACCGAGATTGTTTATTCGTCGACCTGTCCGGCTTCTGCGGCGCTGTCGCGCCAGCTGATCCAGGACCAGTTCGCCAAGGATTTCGAGGCGGGCAAGCCGCTCGATCACAGCGCCGTGCTGGCCTGGCTGGGCAGTGAGAAAGGTATCGTGGCCACGCCGCACGCCCAGCGCAGCGTCGCTCGCTTGCGCGTGCGTCCGGCGGCAGGCGCCGCCTTCAACCTGATCGACCTGATCGATGTCACCGAACAATCGCTGGGCACGCCCGTGCAAACCGCGGTGAAGCGCGAAGACGAGCAGGCGTTCGCGCTCGCCAATGGCGGCAACCTGATGTTCTGCGAGGACGCGGCGCGCCGCATCCAGAAGGCGCTGGACGTCGACAAGGCGCTGAGCGACTTCCATATCCGCGTGGAGCACCAGGAAAGCCTGCATCCGCACGATGCCGTCGCCTATGCCAGCAAGGGCGTAGAAGGCGGTTACGCGGGCAAGGGCTGCGCCTGAGCCTTGCTTTAACGGCGGCCTGATAGCATGGCGGGAGCCCGTCACCGGGCCTTCCCCCATGGAGAGTCGCATGTCGTTTCGTCTTCCCTTGCTGGCCGTCAGCGTGCTCGCGCTGTCCGCCTGCTCGATGTTCTCGCACCACCACAAGGAAGACGCGCCGACGGCGACCGCCGCACCTGCGGCTCCCGTGCACCAGGCATTGATGAAAACCCTGGTGGGCGACGTGCGCTACGACCTGCCGCAGGCGATACCTGTGGACGCGGTGTTGATCGTGACGCTGGCCGATGTGAGCCGTCAGGATGTGGCGGCACGGGTGGTGGCGGAAGATCGCATCCAGCCGGTCGGGGCATCGCCGGTGGATTTCATGCTGAGCTATGACCCGGCTGAACTGAAGGACGGCGTGGATTTCGCGATTGGCGTTCGCCTGCAGCAGGGCGACAAGCTGCTCGCCATCAACGACACGCGCACCAGCGTGCTGGGCCGCTCCGGCGAGAATGGTCCCGTGAGCATCACGCTCAAGGCCATGCCGTAACCCTGGCTCGTCATTCCGGCGCAGGCCGGAATCCAGTGGCCGCTGTATCAGGTTTTCGCGAAGCCTTTCAAGAATGTGGGCTATCGCGATAACTCAACGGGTTCGCTACTGGATTCCGGCCTGCGCCGGAATGACGGTGAGGGAGATGGACGCTCGAGGAGATTAGCGGCTAAAACTCAGTCGCTGTCCGCGCACGCTCTGGTCGACGCTGCTGCCATCCCAAACGCGCTGGCCGTTCACAAACGTGGCCGCAATCGAGCTGTTGAAGGTGTAGCCCTCGAACGGCGTCCAGCCGCACTTGGACAGCACTTCCTCGCGGGTGACGGTGTGCGGCTTGTTCGGATCGACCAGAACCAGGTCCGCCGCATAGCCTTCGCGCAGATAGCCGCGCTCCTTCACGTCGAACAAGGTGGCCGGCGCATGCGTCACCGCTTCCACCACACGCTCCAGCGTCAGCTTGCCTTCGAACACGCGCTGCAGTGCCGCCTGTAGCGCGTACTGCACCAAGGGCAGGCCGCTCGGCGCCTTGTCGTAGAGCTGGTGCTTCTCTTCCAGCAGGTGCGGCGCGTGGTCGGTGGCCAGCACGTCAAGGCGGCCTTCGGCCAGCGCCTTGATGATGGCCTCGCGGTCGGCCGAGGTCTTGATCGCCGGGTTGCACTTGATCAGGAAGCCCAGACGCTCGTAGTCGCGATCATCGAAATGCAGGAAGTGCACGCAGGTTTCCGCGGTGATGCGCTTGCCCTTGAGCGGACCCGGCTGGAACAGCGCCAGTTCGTCCGCCGTGGAAATATGCAGCACATGCAGCCGGCTGTTGTGCCGCCTGGCCAGCTCGATGGCCAGGCGGGTGGACTTGATGCAGGCCTCGCGCGAACGGATCAGCGGGTGTTCCCAGGCCGGGATGTCGTCGCCGTATTTCTCGTGCGCCTTGGCTAGGTTGGCGTCGATCATCGGCGTGTCTTCACAGTGCGTGATGATCGGCGTGGGGGCGTACTTGAAGATGCCATCCAGCACCTCGGGGTTGTCCACCAGCATGTTGCCGGTGGAAGCGCCCATGAACACCTTGATGCCCGGCGCGGCGAGCGGGTCCAGGCTCTTGATGGCTTCGAGGTTGTCGTTGCTGGCGCCCATGTAGAAGGCGTAGTTCACGGCCGAGTTTTGCGCGCCCAGTGCGTATTTGGCCTCCAGCGTCTCGCGATCGAGCGCAGGCGGCTTGGTGTTGGGCATCTCCATGAAGCTGGTGATGCCGCCGGCGGCGCAGGCGCGCGACTCGTGGGCGATATCGGCCTTCTGGGTCAGGCCCGGTTCGCGAAAGTGCACCTGGTCGTCGATCATGCCGGGAAACAGCCACAGGCCGCTGGCATCGACCACTTTTTCGCCGGGGCGGGCATCCAGATCGCCGGCTATGGCCTCGATGCGGCCTTGCTTCACGCGGACGTCGGCGTGGAAACGGCGGCCTTCATTGACCAGTTCGGCGTTCTTGATCAGCCAGTCAGTGGACATGGTTATCTCCTGGGGTGCGGCAACGACGGAAAGTAAAGTGCTCCGGCACGGGATCTTCACCGCCCTCGCACAAAGGTTGACAGCGCAATAGACGCCAGCCGGTAAGTGCGCCACCCTTGAGCGGACCGAAGCGCACAACCGCAATCCGTGCATAATCGGAACAGCTGGGATGGAAGCGGCAGCGCTGACCCAGCAGGGGGCTTAGCCAGCGCTTGTAGAAGCTGAGCAGTAAAAGTATCAGTCGGGTCACGACGGTTTGACGCTGCCGAAACAGCTTGCGGCTTGTAGTGTCGCAAGTATTCCAGAAGCACGGTTGCTGGTGTAAGCCGCATGGGCTATAACACCCGGCCGCCAAGGCTAAAATGGTGAAGGGAAATGGCGAAAACGACGCGTAGTGCTTCAGCCACCAAGCCGCAGAAGGGAAAGCCTGCCGGCAAGGTGAAAGACGCCAAGGCCGGCAAGAAGCCAGCCGCCGGGCGAAGTTCGACACCGGCCAAGGCCGCTGCTGCCAAGAAACCGGCTGCCAAGACAGCGCCGGCGAAGAAGGTGGTCGCCGCCAGCAAGCCTGCCGTCAAGAAGGCGGTCGCCAAGGCTCCGGCCAAGAGCGTCGCCAAGAAGCCCGCCCCCAAGCCAGTAGCCAAGAAGGCGGCTCCGGTCAAAAAGCCGGTCGTCGCCAAGAAAACTGAAAAGCCGGTCGCCAAGAAGGTTGCGGCGCCCGCCAAGAAGCAGCCGCCCAGGTCGGTGACCAAGCCGGTGAAGCCGGCTCCCGCACCGGCCAAGACGGCCGCCAAGCCAGCACCCGCCAAGCCGGCTGCCAGCGCCGCCCCTGCCAAGCAGCCTCCCGCTGCCAGGCAGTCAGCGCTGGCTCCGAAGGCGGTTGCAGTGACCCACAAGGAGCCGAGCAAGCCGGCGACGTCGCCCTTCTCGGGCAAAGTGGCCAGCGCAACCGCTCGTCATACCCCTATCAAAACTCAGAAAGCCCAGCAGTCCTCGATGAATAAAACCGCAACTCTCGACAATGGCATCACCCGCGAAGACGGTCGCTATGCGCTGCCTTCCACGACCCTGATCGACCTGCCCAAGGGTTATCGCCCCTCGAACAACGACAACGAGGAGTACATGAGCCCCAAGCACCTCGCGTACTTCCGCAACAAGTTGCGCGAATGGCGTGAGCAACTCGTGGAAGAGTCGCGTCAGACGATGGAAAACCTGCGTGACGAGGTGCGTGACGTGGGCGACGAGGCCGAGCGTGCCACCCGCGAGACCGAAAACTCGCTGGAACTGCGCACGCGCGACCGCTACCGCAAGCTGATCTCCAAGATCGACAAGGCGCTGCGCCGTATCGAAGAAGGTCGATATGGCTACTGCGAGGAAACCGACGAAGAGATCGGCCTGGAGCGCCTCGACGCCCGCCCGATCGCCACCCTGTCGCTGGATGCGCAGGAACGCCGCGAACATCTGCAGAAGCAGATGGGCGACTGAGGTCGCGCGCTCGACGTTGATGTCATAGACAAAGCCCCGCTTCGTGCGGGGCTTTGTTGTTTGGCCACAGGCCGGCCAGTGTCGGCTGTGCCTTGGTGCGCGCCGTGGTGGCTACTTGTTGTCGCCCAGACTGGCCGCCGCGTACGCCTTGATCTTGGCCAGCATCGCGGCGAGGCCGTTGGAGCGCGTGGGCGAAAGATGCTTGGCCAGGCCGATCGCTTCGATATAGCGCGGTTCGGTGGCGACGATGTCGCGCGCGGAGCGGTCCGAATACACGCGCAGCACCAGGGCGATCAGGCCCGACACGATGGCCGAATCGCTGGTGGCCTGGAAATGCAGGTTGTTCGCATCGCCGCTGGGGACCAGCCACACCATCGACTGGCAGCCGTGCACGCGGTATTCCTCGATTTTCAGCGCTTCGGGGAAGGCGGGGAGTTGTTTGCCCAGGTCGATCAGGTATTGGTAGCGCTCGGTCCAATCACTGAAGAAGGCAAATTCGTCGACGATTTCTTGTTGCGCTTGTTGGGCGCTGGAGGGGGCGAGGGCACTCATAGGGGGATTATCGCGCTTTTGGGGGTTTCTCGCTGTTTTGAGCCTCGCTCGTCATCCCGGCGCAGGCCGGGATCCAGTTTCGTCAGTCTCCGGTTGTCGCCTCTCCGCCAGCGTGCCGCCTACGACGCGAAGCTAGTCCCTGTGGGACGCGGCGGGCGTTTCGATCGGCTGCCGCCGACCGAGTCACTTTTCTTTTGCTGGCCCAAAAGAAAAGTAACCCAAAGAAAATGGCCTGATGACGCCCGCAGCATCGTGTTGGGATAAGCCCGAACGCTCGAGGTGCGCCGTCGTGGGACAACCTCCGAGGGTACACAGCGGGTACTGCCAAGCGCTGCGCAACGCGCCCGAATCGCTGAGGACTTAAAGCGGGGCCTCGCTTCGCTTTGGCTTGGGCTCGCACGTGCCGCACTTGGTGCCGCGCCTAGCGCTTGTCTGTGGGAGCGCACCCTGTGCGCGACAGCCACGCTGCGGTGTGCCGCTCCGTAGGTTTGTCGCGCACAGGGTGCGCTCCCACAAAGAAGCCGACCGGCAAGATTGATCCGCCATCCACGAACCTGCGCCCTCCCTTGTAGGAGCGCACTTGTGCGCGACCGCAGCGCTGGGGTTTACCGCTCCGCCGGGTGTTCGCGAGGGGGTTCTAGGAGAGGGTTTGGGGCAAAGAGCGAAGAATTGACCCTTCACCTCACCCCTTCACCACACTCCACCGCGTCCCCTGCGCGCCATCTTCAATGGCCACGCCCATTGCCGTGAGCTCTTCACGAATAGCGTCGGCGCGCTTGAAATCCTTGCTGGCGCGCGCAGTGCGGCGTTCTTCCAGCAGGGCTTCGACGCGTGATGCATCCACTTCGGTGGCGCCGCTGGTCTGCTTGAACCACGCCTCGGGATCCTGCTGCAGCAGGCCGAGTACGGCGCCGGCGCCGAGCAGGGCGGACTTGGCGTTGCGGCGTTCTTCCTCGCTGCCAGCCTGGCGCGCGGTATCAGCGAGCTGGGACAGCTCAGCGAGCGCCTGCGGAGTGTTGAGGTCGTCGCACAGGGCGGCTTCCACCGTGGCGGGAATGGGGAGGGCGCTGGTGTCCACTTCCACATCGACCAGGTCGCGCAAGACGCGGTACCAGCCATCCAGGGTACTGATGGCCTGGGCGATGGCGGTGTCGGACCAGTCCAGCGGCTGGCGATAGTGGCCGCGCAGGAGCAGCAGGCGCAGGGCTTCGGGCGCGTGTTCCTTGAGCAGTTCGTGCACCAGCATCACGTTGCCCAGCGACTTGGACATCTTGCGGCCGCTGAAGGTGAGCATGCCGTTGTGCAGCCAGTAGCGTGCGAACACCTTGCCGCCATGGGCGCAGGTGCTCTGGGCGATCTCGTTCTCGTGATGCGGAAATTGCAGGTCGACGCCGCCGGCATGGATATCGATGGTGTCGCCCAGGTGGGCTTCGCTCATCGCCGAGCATTCGATATGCCAGCCAGGGCGGCCGCGGCCCCATGGGCTGTCCCAGCCGGGGAGGTCGGGGGTGGAGGGCTTCCACAGCACGAAGTCGCCCGGATTCTGCTTGTACGGGGCGATCTCGACGCGGGCGCCGGCCAGCAATTCTTCCGGATCGCGGCCCGAGAGCTCGCCATACCTGGCATACGAATCCACCGAGAACAGCACGTGCCCTTCGGCGGCATAAGCATGCCCGCTGGCGATCAGGCGCTCGATCATCGCGATCATCTGCGGCATGTGAGCGGTGGCGTGCGGCTCCACGTCCGGCGGCGCAATGCCCAGCGCCGCCATGTCCTCCCGATAGGCCTGGGCGTAGCGGGTGGTGATACTTTCGATGCCCACGCCCAGTTGTTGGGCGGCGGTGTTGATCTTGTCGTCGACGTCGGTGATGTTGCGGGCGTACACCACCTTCGGATAATGGCGCCGCAGCAGCTTCACCAGCACGTCGAACACCACCGGCCCACGCGCGTTGCCGATGTGCACGTAGTTGTAGACGGTCGGTCCGCACAGATACATGGTGACCCGTTCCGGGTCGAGCGGGGTGAACGTTTCTACGCGGCGCGTCAGGCTGTTGTGGAGCGAAATCGGCATCGGTCGGGTGGTCCGGACGGTGGGAGCAGGCGCCAGGCGGGCGCAAGCCGGTCGCGCATCTTAACAAGCCGCAGGGGCCTCCGCTGGGGATAGGGACTGCTCTGGCAGCGGTAGGCCGGACAGGGGCAGGCAGCGTAAGAAAAGCTCTAAGCGTCGATTCAGCGTGAATTTGCTGCAATGGATGCTATGAGGTGCAGAGATGCGCCCGAATTGCTTCCTGCGGAGGTCGTAATGACCAAGTGGTTGTTCCCTGCGCTCGTGCTGTCCGTAATGACCACTGGCGTATTTGCGCAGGATGCGCGCTATCAGAATCAAAATGACGACAACACCCATTACGGTTGGGCGGATGTGCTGCGCGTCGATCCCGTGTATGGCGTGGCCCGTACCGAAGTGCCGCGCCAGGAATGCTATGACCAGCAAGTAGTGCGCCAGGCGCCCAGCCAGGGCTCGGCGGCGGGCACCATCCTGGGTGCCGTGGTCGGTGGCGTGCTGGGCAGCACGGTGGGTCACGGCAATGGCCGCACGGCGGCCACGGTGGCCGGTGCGGTCGCCGGCGGCGCGGTGGGCAACAGCGCCACCCAGTCCGGCGGTGGCGAGTACGAGTCCACCGAAACCCATTGCCGCCAGGTGGCGGCGGTGAGCGAGCAGCGCCGCATCATGGGCTACGACGTGGAATATCGTTATCGGGGCGAGGTGTACCTGTCCCGGCTCAATTACGACCCCGGCGAGCGCCTGCGCGTGCGGGTAAGCGTTTCTCCCGCCGACTGAGATCCCCGTCTATCGCCGCCTCCGGGCGGCGATTTGGTGTCGGGTGCCGCGATCAGGGGCATTCGTTGTTGCATGGCAGCGAAAATCCCGTCATCATCACGATTCAACCTCCCGGAACATCCATGTCCGCAGCCGTCTATACCGCCACTGTCCTCACTAGCGCCCGCATGGCCGCTGGGATGACGTCGCGTGCTCGCCGACCGCTGCGCCGCTCTATGGCCGGGTAGGCTGTCGCACGCGTTTCACGTGTATCGACGATAAAACCCGGCTAGCAGCCGGGTTTTTTTGTTTCCGGATTCCGACGATTGGACAAAGGCAACTCCCTCATGACGCTTCGCCACTTTCTGACCACCCAGGATTACAGCCGTGCCGAGATCGACGCACTGCTCGAGCAGGCTGCTGCCTTCAAGCGCTCGCCGCGCGGGCAGCAACTGGCCGGCAAGTCGGTGGCGCTGATGTTCTTCAACCCGTCGATGCGCACGCGCACGAGCTTCGAGCTCGGCGCCTTCCATCTGGGCGGCCACGCCATCGTGCTGGCGCCGGGCAAAGACGCGTGGCCGATCGAGTTTGAAGTAGGCACGGTGATGGACGGTGATACCGAAGAGCACATTGCCGAAGTGGCGCGCGTGCTGTCGCGCTATGTGGACCTGATCGCCGTGCGCGCCTTCCCGAAATTCCAGGACTGGCAGGTGGATCGCCAGGACAACGTGATCAAGGCGTTCGCCAAGTACGCGACGGTGCCGGTGATCAATATGGAAACCATCACCCACCCGTGCCAGGAGCTCGCGCACGCGCTGGCGATGAAGGAACACCTGGGCAGCCTGCAGAACAAGAAGTACGTGCTCACCTGGACTTATCACCCCAAGCCGCTCAACACGGCGGTGGCCAATTCCGCGCTGCTGATCGCCACCAAGTTGGGCATGGACGTGACCTTGCTCTGCCCCACGCCGGACTACGTGCTCGATGAGCGCTACATGGAATTCGGCTATCAGAACGCCAAGGAAAACGGCGGTTCGCTGAAGGTGAGCCACAACATCGAAGAGGCTTATAGCGGTGCTGACGTGGTCTACGCCAAGAGCTGGGGTGCGCTTCCGTTCTTCGGTCGCTGGGAGCAGGAAAAGCCGATCCGCGATGCACACAAGCACTTCATCGTGGACGAGCAGAAGATGGCCTTGACCAACAACGGCCTCTTCAGCCATTGCCTGCCGCTGCGCCGCAATATCAAGGCTACTGACGCGGTGATGGATTCGCCCGCGTGCATCGCGATCGATGAAGCCGAAAACCGCCTGCACGTGCAGAAGGCAGTGATGGCCTCGCTGATCGGCCAGGCCTGAGCATGTACCAGCCCGCGTACTTCAAGCAGACGGACAGCGAGGCGCTGCACGCGCTGATGCGTGCCTATCCGTTCGCGACCGTGGTGGTGGAGGGCGAGGACGGCCTCGCAGCGAATCATCTGCCGATTGAACTGGTGGATGGAAAATTGCACGGCCATGTCGCGCGCGGCAATGAACTGGCGCGCTTGGACGGGGCCGAAGTGCTGGTGATCTTTCGCGGTCCGGACGGCTATATCAGTCCCAACTGGTATCCGAGCAAGCAGGAAACCCATCGCGAAGTGCCCACCTGGAACTACGCCGTGGTGCATGTGCATGGCCGCCTGCGCGTGATCGAAGACACTACTTGGCTGCGCGAGTTGCTGGAGCGTCTGACCGATCGTCACGAGGCCGGTCTTCCTGCGCCTTGGCATGTCTCCGACGCGCCCGAAGATCACATCGAAAAGATGCTGCGCGCCATCTCCGGGCTGGAAATTTCCATCGAGCGCATCGAAGGCAAGTTCAAGTTGAACCAGAACCACCCGGCGGCGAATCGCGCCGGTGTGGTGGCTGGCCTCGGGCAGCGCGCCGGCCGCGGCGATGCGGAGCTGGCCGCACTCATGTCCAAACAGGAAGAGGGAAGCTCGTGAGCCACACGCATCAGCACCACTACAAGGTCGATGTGACCTGGACTGGCAATCAGGGCACCGGCACCAAGACTTACCAGGGCTATGGTCGCGATCACGAGATTCGCATCGAGGGCAAGCCGACCATCGAGGGCTCGTCCGATCCGATGTTTCGCGGCGATGCCAGCAAGGTCAACCCGGAAGACATGCTGGTGACGGCACTGTCTACCTGTCACATGCTGTCCTACCTGCATCAGGCGGTGTTGGCCGGCGTAGTGGTGACGGCATACACCGATAGCGCCGAAGGCACGATGGAGACCGACACGCATGGCGGTCACTTCACCGAGGTGGTGCTCCATCCGGTGGTCACCATCACCGCCGACAGCGATCCGGCCAAGGCCGAGGCGGCGCACGATGCTGCACACCACGGCTGTTTTATTGCCAATTCAGTGAATTTTCCGGTGCGCGTGGAACCGCGCATCGTGATTGAATCCAAGTAATCCTTTATCCGTTTAGCCTTCCATCTCAGGATTCGCAAGTCATGAGCAAAGACATCGTTCTCGCCTTCTCCGGTGGCCTCGACACCAGCTTCTGCGTGCCTTACCTCAAGGAGCGCGGCTGGGCCGTGCATACCGTGTTCGCCGATACCGGCGGCGTGGATGCCGAGGAGCGCGCCTATATCGAGCAGCGCGCCAAGGAGCTGGGCGTGGCCAGCCATGTCACCGTCGACGGCGGTCCGGCGATCTGGAACGGTTTCGTGAAGCCGTTCGTGCAGGCGGGTGAGGCCTACCAGGGCCAATATCCGCTGCTGGTGTCCGATCGCTACCTGATCGTGGACGCTGCCATTGCGCGCGCCAAGGAACTGGGCACCAAGGCGATCGCGCATGGTTGCACCGGCATGGGTAACGATCAGGTCCGCTTCGATCTGGCCGTGAAGGCGCTGGGTGACTACCAGATCGTGGCGCCGATCCGCGAGATCCAGAAGGAACACACCCAGACGCGCGCCTATGAGCAGGCGTACCTGGAGGAGCGCGGCTTCGAAGTGCGCGCCAAGCAGAAGAGCTACACCATCAACGAGAACCTGCTGGGCGTGACGCTGTCCGGCGGCGAGATCGACCATTGGAAGACGCCGGGCGAGGGTGCCCGTGGCTGGTGCAAGCCGCGCGCCGAATGGCCTACTGAAAAGCTCACCGTCACCCTTGGTTTCGAAAAGGGTGAGGCGGTGTCGCTCAATGGCCAGAAACTGCCGGGCGACAAGCTGCTGGCCAAGCTCAACGAGCTGTTCGCGCCCTACGGCGTGGGCCGCGGCATGTACACCGGCGACACCACCATCGGCCTGAAGGGTCGCATCGTGTATGAAGCGCCGGGCCTGATCTCGCTGCTCGCCGCGCACCGCGCACTGGAAGAAGCCGTGCTGACCAAGCAGCAGAACCGCTTCAAGCCGGAAGTGGCGCGCAAGTGGGTGGAAGTGGTGTACGAAGGCTTCTTCCACGATCCGATCAAGACCGATCTGGAGGCGTTCCTTTCGTCCAGCCAGAGCCAGGTCAATGGCGAAGTGGTGCTGGAGACTTCCGGCGCTCAGGTGACGGCGGTGGAAGTGCGCTCGCCGCACATCCTCAACGCCAAGGGCGCCACCTATGCGCAGTCTGCGGATTGGGGTGTGGAGGAAGCCGAAGGCTTCATCAAGCTGTTCGGCATGAGCAGCACGCTGTGGGCTGAGATCAACCGTAGCTGATCGTGCGACGCGTCGTCCCGGCATGTGCCAGGGTGACGGTTTCGTCGTGACATTCCAGACACCACCAGGCGGATCGCATGAGCGCACTACTGGACGACACTCTTCGACATCTACGCGCGCTGGTCGGCTACGACACGCGCAATCCGCCGCGCGAGATCGGCACGGGCGGCATTTTCGATTATCTGCGGGAAAACCTGCCGGGCTTCGACGTATCCGTGACTGACTACGGCGCTGGCGCCGTCACGCTTTACGCCGTGCGCGGCAAGCCGAAGGTGCTGTTCAACGTGCACCTCGATACCGTGCCCGATTCGCCGCACTGGACGGCGAGCCCGCATGAGCTGCGCTTGACTGAAGACCGGGCGATCGGGCTGGGTGCTTGCGATATCAAGGGCGCTGCTGCTGCGCTCGTTGCGGTCGCGAACGTCACCCGCGGCGATATGGCCTTGCTGTTGTCCACCGATGAAGAAGCGAACGACCCGCGTTGCATCGCCGGCTTCCTCAAGGACAAGCCGGCTTACGACGCCATCATCGTGGCCGAGCCGACCAAGGGCGAAGCCGTGCTCGCGCATCGTGGCATCCATTCGGTGCAGATGCGTTTCAAGGGCAGTGCCGGCCATGCCTCGGGCGAGCAGAAGCCCAGCGACAGCGCGGTGCACCAGGCGGTGCGCTGGGGTGCTGCTGCGCTGGACTACGTGGAAAAGCAGGCGCACGAGCGCTTTGGCGGCCTCACGGGTCTGCGCTTCAACATCGGTCGCGTCGACGGCGGCATCAAGGCCAACATGATTGCGCCGTCCGCCGATGTGCGTTTCGGCTTCCGTCCGTTGCCGACCATGGCGCCTGACCAGCTGCTGGAGACCTTCCGCACGCTGGTGGAGCCGCAGCCGGTGGAGTTTCAGGAACTGTTTCGCGGCGACTCGTTGCCTGCAGGCGACACAGCCACGGCCGAAGCACGCCGCCTGGCCGCACGCGATCTGGCGGACGAGCTGAATATCCCGATCGGCAATGCCGTGGACTTCTGGACCGAAGCGGCGCTGTTCTCCGCGGCCGGCTACATCAGCTTTGTGTACGGCCCAGGGGACATCGCCCAGGCGCATACCGCTGACGAGTGGGTTGCACTGGATCAATTGCAGCATTACGCCGACACCATTTACCGCATCATCGATAAGAGCTAAGACCGAAGTGGAAGCCCACAAGCACACACGGAAAACCATCGTCCGCCTGCTTTCCAGCATGGGTAGCGCGAAGGAAATCCAGCAATACCTCAAGCGTTTCTCGCAGTTGGACGCCAAGCGCTTCGCCGTGGTGAAGGTTGGCGGCGCGGTGCTGCGCGATGATCTACCCGCGCTTACCTCGTCGCTCACCTTCCTGCAGCAGGTAGGCCTGACGCCGATCGTGCTGCACGGCGCCGGCCCGCAGCTGGACGAAGAGCTGTCGGCCGCGGGCATCGAGAAGCACACCGTGAACGGCTTGCGCGTGACCACGCCCAAGGCCTTGTCCATCGTGCGCAAGGTGTTCCAGGAGCAGAACCTGCGCTTGGTCGAAGCCCTGCAGACCATGGACACGCGCGCCACTTCGGTGCCGTCGGGCGTGTTCACGGCCAGCTATATCGATCGCGATACCTATGGGCTGGTCGGCAAGGTCAGTCAGATCAATCTGGCGCCGATCGAGGCGAGCCTGCGTGCCGGTTCGATTCCGGTGATCGCCAGCCTTGGCGAAACCGAAGAGGGCCAGATCCTCAACGTCAACGCCGACTTCGCCGCCAATGAACTGGTGCGCGTGCTGCAGCCGTACAAGATCGTGTTCCTTACCGGCACGGGCGGTCTGCTGGACGATCAGGGCAAGATCATCGACTCGATCAACCTGAGCACGGAATTCGAACACCTGATGTCGCAGCCGTGGATCAACGGTGGCATGCGTCTGAAGATCGAACAGATCGCTGACCTGTTGAACGATCTGCCGCTGACCTCCTCGGTGTCGATCACCAAGCCGTCCGAGCTGGCCAAGGAACTGTTCACCCACAAGGGTTCGGGCACCCTGGTCCGCCGCGGCGAAAAGGTGAAGCGTTTCGAGTCGTGGGAGGGCATCGATCTGGGTCGCATGCGCGAGCTGATCGAGTCGAGCTTCGGCCGCACGCTGGTGCCCGATTATTTCGAGCGCACGAAGCCTTTCCGTGTCTATGTGAGTGAAAACTATCGCACCGCGATGATACTCACCATGGAAGAGGGTCTGCCGTACCTGGACAAGTTCGCCGTGCTCGACGATGCGCAGGGCGAAGGCCTGGGTCGCGCGGTGTGGCAGGTGATGCGCGAGGAGAATCCGCAGCTGTTTTGGCGCTCGCGCCACGGCAACAGCGTGAATCATTTCTACTACGCCGAATCGGACGGTTGCCTCAAGCAGCCGAGCTGGAAAGTGTTCTGGTACGGCCTCGACGACTTCGACACGATCGCCCGCTGCGTGGCGCATTGCGCGCAGCGCCTGCCGACCCTGGTGGACTGAATCATGAGCACGACTCGACATCGCATAGGCATCGTGGGCGCGCGCGGCCATACCGGCGCCGAACTGATCCGCCTGGTGGCGGCGCATCCGTCGCTGGAGCTGGCCTTCGTTTCTTCGCGCGAGCTGGATGGCCAGCGCGTGGCCGATCATGTGGACGGCTACACCAGCGAGTTGCGCTACACCAACCTCGATGCCGAGGCCGTGGCGGCGCAGAACGCGGACGTGGTGGTGCTTGCCTTGCCCAACGGCAAGGCGGCGCCTTATGTGGAGGCGATCGACAAGGCCAAGCCCGATACGCTGATCGTCGACCTCTCGGCCGATTATCGCTTCAACGAGAAGTGGTACTACGGCTTGCCCGAACTCACCCGCCAGCTGTGGCGTGGCGAGAAGCGCATCAGCAATCCGGGCTGCTATGCCACCGCCATCCAGCTTTCCATCGCGCCCTTGAAGGACTTGCTCGCTGCGCCGCCGGTGAGCTTTGGTGTTTCCGGCTATTCCGGCGCGGGCACCACGCCTTCGGACAAGAACAATCCGGAAAAGCTGCGCGACAACCTGATGCCGTACTCGCTTACCGGCCATATGCACGAGAAGGAGGCGAGCCGCCATCTCAACGTGCCGGTGGAGTTCATGCCGCACGTGGCGCCGCACTTCCGTGGCCTGACTGTCACCACCAATCTGTACCTGGCGCGTCCGGTGACGCGTGAGGACATCGTCAAACGCTTCAATGGCGCCTATGAGGAAGAGAAGCTGGTGCACGTGGTGGACGAGGCGCCCTGGGTCAGCCAGATCGCCAACAAGCATCATGTGGATATTGGCGGTTTCGCGGTGTCCAACGACGGCAAGCGCGTGGTGGTGGTGGCGACGCTGGACAACCTGTTGAAGGGTGCGGCGACGCAGGCCATGCAGAACATCAATCGCGCCATTGGCGTGGATGAGTACACCGCGATTCCGACCACTTGATCGTCATTCCGGCTTGCTCCGGACGTGCAAAAGATAGCGTCACACAACGATTGCAGGATTCCCCGATGACCCAACCCCTCTGGCAAAAATCCAACATCAAGATCGACGCCCGCATCATGGCGTTTCTTGCCGGCGACGACGTGCTGCTGGACCGCGAGTTTTTCCTGCACGACATCACTGCCAGCAAGGCGCATGTCGAAGGTCTCGCCAATATCGGTGTGGTCAGCGCTGACGAAGCTGCCGCGCTCAAGCGTGAGTTGGATGCTCTGGCTGAGGATTTCCGTACCGGGTCGTTCGTGCTGGACGATCGCTATGAGGATGGCCATTCGGCGATCGAGGCACGCCTTACCGAGCGCCTCGGCGATGCCGGCCGCCGCGTACACACCGGCCGCAGCCGCAACGATCAGATCCTGGTCGCCACGCGCCTGTGGCTGAAGGAACAGCTGGCCGCGCTTGAGCAGCATTGCCGCGCCATTGCGCACGTCTGCCTCGATCGCGCCGCGCAGCCGGCGGTCCCGCTGCCGGGCTATACGCATCTGCAGCGCGCGGTCGTGTCGTCCACCGGCATGTGGTTTGCCGGTTTTGCCGAGGGTTTTATCGACAACGCGCTGCGTGCGAAGCAGACCTCGCTGCTGATCGATGCGAATCCGCTCGGTACCGCCGCGGGCTATGGCGTCAACCTCAAGCTGGATCGCGAACACACCACGCAGGCGCTGGGCTTTGCCCGCATGCAGGTGTCGCCGATCTATGCGCAGCTCTCGCGAGGCAAGTTCGAGATGGCCGTGCTTGAGGCGATTGCCGGTGCGCTGCTGGATGTGCGCCGCATGGCGTGGGACCTGTCGCTGTTCACCACCGCCGAGTTCAACTTCGTCAAGCTGCCGTCCGAATACACCACCGGCAGCTCGATCATGCCGAACAAGCGCAATCCGGACGTCGTCGAGCTGTTGCGCGCCAGCTATGCCAGCGTGGCTGCTGCGCGCACCGAGATCGAGCAGCTGCTCTCGCTGCCGTCGGGCTACCAGCGCGACCTGCAGTTCTCCAAGGGCTCGCTGTTCCATGGCTGCCGTCACGGCCTGGCCGCTTTGGAGCTGGTGCCGGATCTGCTGGCCCGCATGGAGTGGAACGAGCCGGCCATGCGTGCCGCGATCGAGCCGGCCATGTACGCCACTGACGTGGCGATCGAGCAGGCCGCCGCCGGTGTGCCGTTCCGTGATGCCTATCGGGCAGCGGCCGATGCCGCCGCCTCGGCAGGTGAAGGGCGCACGCCCGAGGGCAGCCTGGCCGCTCGCGTGTCGCCCGGTTCCGGCAATGACCTGCGCCTGGACGAATTGCGCGCTAGACTCAGCCATCTGGACGGCTAAACGGTGAGCGGCATGAAGACCGACAGTACGGGAAGTGCCGAACCATGAACGAGGGGCAGCGCACGCAGGTTTCTCCGCAGGCGCTGCCTTCCTGGCGTCGTGCCGTGTTGAAGGTCGGCAGCAATCTGCTCGCAGCCGATGGCGGCGGTCTCACTGCGGCCTATGCCGCAACGCTGGCGGATTTCATCCAGGCGAGCCGCGAGGCGGGCCGTCAGGTGGTGCTGGTGTCGTCCGGCGCGGTGGCGGCGGGGCGGGCGCAGCTGCGGGCGCATGCGCCCAGTGGCGGTGATCTGGCGGCGCGCCAGGCGCTTGCCGCGTTGGGCCAGGCGCCCATGATTGCGTTGTGGCAATCGCTCAGCACGCGGCCGGTGGCGCAGGTGCTGCTGACCCATGACGACCTGCGTAGCCGTCGCCGCTATCTCAATGCGCGCACCACGCTACGCGAGCTTCTGGCGCTCGACGTATTGCCGGTGGTGAACGAGAACGACACGGTCGCGGTCGATGAGTTGAAGCTGGGCGACAACGACAATCTTGCCGCCATCGTTGCTGCCCTGGTCGACGCCGACCTGCTGCTGATTGCTTCCGATATCGATGCGCTTTATACGGCCGATCCGCGCCGCGATCCCGCAGCGTTGCCCGTCCTGAGAGTGGAAGCGCTAACCCCCGAGATCCTGGCCATGGCGGGCGGCAGCGGTAGTGCGGTCGGTACGGGTGGCATGCACACCAAGCTTGAGGCGGCGTCCAAGGCCGGCGCTGCCGGCATCCCCACGGCGCTGTTCAGTGGCCGCAACCCGGTCGCGGTGCAGGCGCTCGCCAACGGTGAGCTGCACGGTACTTTCTTTGCCGCTGGGCGCAGTCGCATGCAGGCGCGCAAATACTGGCTGCGCCATGCACCCGCGGCCCCGGGAGGCATCCAGGTGGACGCCGGTGCTGTACGTGCTCTTGCGGGTGGGCGAGCGTCCCTTTTGCCCGGCGGAGTGCGTGCTGTGGACGGCGATTTCCATCGGGGTGACTTGGTCGAGATCGTCGACGAGCAGGGGCGTGCGATTGCGCGCGGGCTGAGCCAGTACGGCGCCGGCGAAGTGAAGCGTCTGGCAGGGCGACATAGCCGCGACATCGAAACCGTACTGGGCTACAGCTACGGCGCAGAAATCGTGCATCGTGATGATCTCGCCACCACGGCAGACATCGAGACCACCGGAGATATCGACGCATGAGCGACATCCGTTCGTTGGCGCTGGCCTGCCGCGACGCGGTGCCGGCGTTGGCCATGCTCGATACGCCAACCAAGCGCGCACTGTTGAATGACATGGCGGGTGCGCTTGAGCGCCGCATCGACGAGGTGCTTGGCGCGAATGCGCAGGACATGCAACACGCCGCCGACAAAGGCCTGCAGGGTGCCATGCTGGATCGCCTGCGGCTCGACCCGGCCCGCGTTGCCGGTATCGCCCAGGCCTTGCGCGACGTGGCGCAGCTGCCCGATCCGGTGGGCGTCATCACGCGACAGGAGACGCTTGCCAATGGCGTCACCGTGGAGCGCGTGCGCATACCGCTTGGCGTGATCGCGATGATCTACGAAGCGCGTCCCAACGTCACCGCCGATGCTGCGGCGTTGTGCCTGATGGCTGGCAACGCGGTGATTCTGCGCGGCGGTTCCGAAGCCATCCATTCCAATCGCGCCATCGCTGCCGCGTTGCACGAGGCGCTCGGCGCGCACGGCTTGCCGACGGCGGCCGTCACCTTGGTGGAAGATCTCAGCCGCGAGACGATGGTGTCGCTGCTGCAGTTGAGCGATCTGGTCGATCTCGCCATCCCGCGCGGCGGCGAGGGCCTGATCCGCTTCGTGACCGAGCACGCGCGCGTGCCGGTGATCAAGCACTACAAGGGCGTGTGTCACCTGTATGTGGATCGCCTTGCCGATCTGGCGCTGGCCTTGAATCTGCTGATCGATGGCAAGACGTCGCGTCCCGGCGTGTGCAATGCGCTGGAGACGGTGCTGGTGCATCGCGATGTGGCAGACGCCTTCCTGCCTCGCGCTGCAGCCGCTCTGCGCGAACGTGGCGTTGAATTGCGCGGCGATCAAGCGACCCGCGCGCTGGTGCCCGAAGCGAATCCTGCCGGCGAAGACGATTACGCGGCCGAATTTCTCGACCTGATCATCGCGCTACGCGTGGTGGACAGTCTCGATGAGGCGATCGCGCATATTCACCGCTACGGCTCCGATCACACCGAGGTCATTGCCACCAGCGATGCGTCGACGGCGCAGCGTTTCGTGCAGTCGCTGCGTTCGGCGGTGGTGATGGTCAATGCGTCGTCGCGTTTTTCCGATGGCGGGCAGCTGGGGCTGGGGGCGGAGATCGGCATCTCCACCACGCGCCTGCATGCGTACGGGCCGATGGGCGCGGAGTCGCTCACGATCGAGCGATTTGTGGTGCGTGGGGAAGGGCAGGTGCGGCACCCGGAGAGCCGTATCCCTTAAATTGTGGGAGCGCGCCCTGTGCGCGACTGGGACTTGAGGCAAGGTCAGTCGCGCACAGGGTGCGCTCCCACAGGGGAGGGGAGAGGGGGCGCTTACTTCGCCGGCTCGATTGGCCGATGGTCGTAACTCACCACGCGCGTCAGCTGCCACCGACCATTCTGGTAGCGCCAGATATGGAAGAACTTGCCCATGCCTTCGCACTTGCCGGACTCAAGTTGGCAGAACTTGTGGGTGCCGATCTCGATCGCGCCGTAATCCTTGATCGGATACACCTCGATGCTGCCGACCAGTTCTCGGCGCACCTTGTGGCAGATATTGCGCCGGGTCGCATCGACGATGGCGTCGCGCGAGGTCATCAGCCCACCCTTGTCGTGGTAAAACTCGACGTCATCGCTGAAGTACTCGCCAAAGGTCTTCAGGTCGCAGTGGTTGTAGGCGTCGAAGACCTTGCTGTCGAGCGAAGCGATGGTGCGGGTCAGTTCGTCGCCAGAGGGGATGGCGGCTGGTGTTTGGGCATAGGCCAGGCAAGCGGCCATCGGTAGGGCGATCAGGCCGATCAGACGGACAAGCAGTGCGTTGCGCATGGCCATTCCTTGTCGTGGATGCGGCCATCATGGACCAACCAGCCAGTCCTCGCATCCATGCCTTATGGATGGACGTCCGTCTGCCCTTGGCGTTCGACGCGATTTCGGCCGCCGCGACATCACCGCCTTGAGCTGCTCCAGCAACAGGGCAACGGGGGCTTCCAGGCGGGGCGGCAGGGCGCGGTGAACCAGCCAGGCGATCATGTCCAGCTGGAAGTCGGTCACGGTGACGAGCTTCAATTGACTGCGATAACTGCTCGCGGCCAGCAGATCGGGCGTGATGATGCCGATACCTGCGCCACGCGCGACCAGGGATAGCTGCAGATCCGCCCCGAATGCTTCCACACCCACGTTGCACGGCAGTCCGCGTTCTTCCATGGCTCGCCGCAGGGTGGAGCGCATGCCGCAACCGTTCTGGCTCAGCACCCAGGGAAACTCAGCGAGATCCTTGAGCGTGGCGCGCGCACGCAGGCCCAGCGAAGGTGCGGCGACGATGCGCAAGGGTTGGCGATCGAAGGCGTGGGTGGTCATGCTCGCCGGTGGCGGCGTGTGCTCGGACAGCACCACGGCAGCAGCATCCAGCAAGCCTGTTTCCACCTGCTCAACCAGGCCGGGCGACCAGGCCGAATGTATGCGCAGCGCGAGGCCGGGATAGCGCGAGCGGAGCAGGTCGATGGGCGTGGTGAGTGCGCGCTCCGCCAGGAACGGTGGCATGCCCAGCCGCAATTCGCCGGAAGGCTCGGTGTCGGCGCGTGCCAGCGCGAGCAGGTCGGCTTCGGCGTGCAGCAGGTCGCGACCCTTCTGGTAGATCTCGCGTCCCGCCGCAGTGGGGCGCAGCGGCTTGGACTGGCGATCCAGCAACTCGATGCCCAGCAAGGCCTCCAGGCTTTGCACGCGACGCGTCACGCCGGGTTGGGTGAGGTGCAGTTGTGCTGCCGCCTGGACAATGGAGCCGGTGTCCACGACCGCGATAAACGCCCTGACATCCCGCGTGTTCATGCCCGATGATCTTGCCTAGTATGCGAATTGCGCATGAAAAATATGATGATTATTCACTGTCATCATGATGCCAGGGTATTTAGCATCGCAGGCCTATCGATTGGCAAGGCCCAGACATGCAATACCTCTCCCGACGCCGTATCGATGCCGTACCGAACGAGGTGCCGGCCGAGCTCACCACGCCCTTGACCCTGCTGTTCGCCTTCGCGGTGGGCGTGATCATCATCAACCTCACGGCGGCGCAGCCCCTGGCTGGCCCGGTGGCGCGCGCGATGCACCTGCGCCCGTCGCTCACCGGCCTGGTCGCGATGCTGCCGCAGCTGGGTTACGCCGTCGGCATGTTGTTCCTGGTGCCCTTGGCGGATCTGTTCGAGAACCGTCGCCTGACCACGATCACGCTGCTGGCCTGCGCGCTGGCGCTGGGCGCTGCGGCGCTGGCGCAGCAGGCGTGGTGGTTGTTGCTGGCCGTGTGCCTGGCCGGGGCCACGTCGTGCGCGATCCAGATTCTGGTCCCGCTGGCCGCAGCGATGGCGAGGCCTGAGCATCGCGGCAGCGCCGTGGGCAATGTAATGATCGGCGTGATGCTCGGCATTCTGTTGTCGCGTCCGTTCGCCAGCCTGGTGGAAGGCGCGTGGGGCTGGCGTGCGTGCTACGGCTTGCTAGGCGTGTTCGACGGCTTGCTCGCCCTGGCGCTGTGGTTCGCGCTGCCGCGGCGACAGCCGCCGGTGCATACCTCGTATCGCGGGCTGATCGCGTCGCTGTGGACGCTGTGGCGCGATGAACCGGTGTTGCGTCGCTACGCTGTCTCGGCGGCGATCATGATGGCGGCCTTCAGTGCATTCTGGACCGGCATTGCGTTGCGCCTGGTGCAGGCACCGTTTCTACTCGATAGCCGCAGCCTGGCGTGGTTCGCTCTCGCCGGTGTGGCCGGCACGGTGGTGGCACCGTTGGCAGGCAAGGCGGGCGATCGCGGTCATAGCGTGGTGGGCATGCCGATTTCCCATGCCGTGGCGACAGCAGGCTTTGTGCTTGCGGGGATCGCTGGCGCGGGCTGGTTCGGCATGGATGTGATGCAACATCCGCTGTTGGCGTTGGGCCTGTTGGTGCTTGCCGCCATCGTCATCGATGCCGGCGCCATCGGTGATCAGACGCTGGGGCGGCGTGCGATCAACATGCTTGATCCGGCCGCGCGCAGCCGACTCAATGGCTTGTTCGTCGGCGTGTTCTTCATCGGTGGTGGCGGGGGCGCAGTCGTTGCTGGCAGCGCATGGGCTGCGGCGGGATGGACAGGCGTGTGCTGCGTCGCCCTGGTCCTGTGCGCGCTGGCCTTTGCGCTCGACGCGACGACATGGCGCGGCATGCGCCGCGCCGCCTGATCAGCCGCGCTGCGCCCAGCGGCGCGTGGCTTCGGCGAACGCCACGCAGTCGGCAAACTGGTTGTACAGCGGCGTCGGCGAAATGCGGATCACATCGGGCTCGCGCCAGTCGCCGATGATGCCGTGCTCCACCAGATCATCGAACAGTGCGCGACCACGCGCGCGGCCACCGAGCACGCGGATGGACAGCTGCGACCCGCGACGCGACGGATCGCTCGGCGTCACCACTTCCAGCACGTCGCTCAACTGGGATTGCACCAGCCATTCCAGATAAGCGGTAAGCCGCAGCGATTTTTCGCGCAGCCTGCCCATGCCGGCGCGACGGAAAATTTCCAGCGACACGCGCAGCGGCGCCAGCGCGAGGATCGGCGGATTGCTCAGCTGCCAGCCGTCCGCACCATAAGTGGGCACGAACTGCGGACCCATCTGGAAGCGCGATATCTTGTCGTGCCCCCACCAGCCGGCGAAGCGCGGCAGGGTGGTGCGCGCGTGGCGCTCATGCACGAACGCGCCGCCGACCGCGCCCGGGCCGCTGTTGAGGTATTTGTAGCTGCACCAGATGGCAAAATCCGCGCCGCTGTCGTGCAACTGCAGCGGCAGATTGCCCACGGCATGCGCCAGGTCGAAACCCACCATGCAGCCGTGGCGATTGGCCAGGCGCGTGATCGCAGCGAGGTCGAAGGCCTGGCCCGTGCGGTACTGCACGCCCGGCAGCATCACCAGCGCAATGCGCGAACCATGTTCGGCCAGCACGCGTTCGATGGCGTCCATCGAGATCACGCCGTTGGCTTCGTCGCCCTGCAGCTCGATCAGCGAGGTGGCCGGATCGTAGCCATGGAAACGCACCTGCGATTCCACCGCATAACGATCGGTGGGAAACGAGCCCGCTTCGATCAGGATGGCGTGCCGCTCCGGTGTGGGCCGATAGAAGCTCACCATCATCAGGTGCAGGTTCACGCCCAGGGTGTTCATCGCCACCACTTCGGACGGCTGCGCACCCACGACGCTGGCGAGGTCGTCGCGCACGAACTCGTGATAATCCATCCACGGCAAGTCGCCGCGGAAGTGGCCTTCCACCGCCTGATCGGCCCACGAGTCGAGTTCGGCGCTCAGCGCGGGGCGCACGGCGCGCGGCTGCAGGCCCAGCGAATTGCCGCAGAAATAATGGCCGTCGCGGCCCTCGTGCCGGGGTATCAGGAATTCGTCGCGGAAGCCGCGCAGCGGATCGGCGGCATCCTGGGACTGCGCCCAGGCAAGGGTGGCTTCAAACGGAGCGGACATCGGGAATCTCTTGCAGAGGCGTCGTGCCCAGCGCGGGCACGACGTGGATGACGACTTACTTCATGCGTGCGGCGATGGCGTCGCAGCCCTTGTCGAACGCAGCGCGCCACGCGGCGCCGGCCTGGCCTTGCGCGGGACGCACGCAACGCAGCTGGATGGCGTGGCTGTCCTTGAACCAGTAGCGCTCGCTATAGCTGTACGGCGCGCCGTTTTCCTGCGCCGTATAGACGAAGTCGTCCGGCGTGCCGCCGCTGGCAGCCTGGTAGCCGGTCAGGGCCTTGGCCTTGCCCATGGCGCCACTCACGTATTGCTGGAATTCGCCGGCGTTGCCCACCTGCTTCACCGTGACGCTGATGCGGGCGAGGCTGCTGCTGCCGTTGGGCGAGGGATCGGGTACCTGGAACACACGTACTTCCGGATCGCCCTGCGTTTCCATGATGCCCATCCACTGGTCGGGCGTGCTGAAGGTGACGCTGCCGCCGGCCATGCTGACATCAGCGGCGTGGGCGGTTCCGGCCAACACGAGGGCGCCGGCGATAACCAAAGTGCGGAACAAGCTCATGCCTTTTCCTGTGCGTGAGGGTGAGGTTCGAAACGCTGCAGCGGCAGCCCCAGCCATTCCAGGGCGGTGCCGTGGAAGAGTCGTGCGCGGTCGTGGTCGTCGAGCCCGAGTGACTCGATGCCGCTGCCCGGATGCTGCTCCCCCAGCGGGAAAGGATAGTCGGTCCCCAGCATCACGCGATCGACCCCGGTCACATCCAGGAGATAGCGCAGGGCGGCCGGGTCGTGCACGCAGGAGTCGAAATACAGGCGTTGCAGGTATTCGCGAGGATTGCGCGGGTTGTCCGTGGCGACCAGGTCGGGGCGCATGCGGAAGCCGTGCTCGATGCGGCCGATGGTCCACGGGAAGCTGCCGCCGCCATGGGCCAGCATCACACGCAGCCGCGGCAGGCGCTCCAGCACGCCGCCAAATACCAGGCAGCAGGCCGCGCGCGACTGTTCGGCCGGCATGCCCACCAGCCAGGGCAGCCAGTACTTGGGCATGCTGGCAGCGCCCATCATGTCCCAGGGATGCACCATCACCGCGGCGCCCAGGTCGGCGGCTGCCTCGAAGAAGGGAAACAGTTCGGGGGCGTCCAGGTTCCAATCGTTGCAGTGCGAACCGACCTGCACGCCCTGCAGGCCCAGTTCGTCGATGCAACGCTCGAGCTCGCGGATGGCCAGGTCGGGCGACTGCAGCGGCACCGTGCCGATGCCGGCGTAGTGACGCGGATGGTCGTTGCAGATGCGCGCCGTCTCGTCGTTCAGATGACGGTGCAGTTCCAGCGCCTGATAGCCGGGCGCCCAGTACGAGAACAGCACGGGTACGGTGGAGACCACCTGCACGCTGACGTCGAAGCGGGCGTAGTCGTCGATGCGCTGTTGTGCGTCGAACGCCGAGTCCCATACCTCTCTGAAGAACTTGCCATCCTTGTAGATGCGATGGCGCCCGTCGTTGTGGATCATCACCGGAAAGCGCTCGTCGCCGAACTTGGCGGCGAGGTTGGGCCAGTCGCGGGGGAGGATATGGGCGTGCGTGTCGATTTTGAGCATGCCGCCGAGTGTAAGTCAGGGGCGCGGTGCCGTCTCGGCGCGGTGCAGCGTAAATGCCGTCCGGGGGGTTCGGGCGGCCCGACTCAGCTGTGGCGAGATTCCTGCCAGCTGAACTTAGGCCCGATTGCACATGCAAGCCGTCACGGCTGGCGGCATGATGGCGAGCGCGACGACGTCCGCAGCCATCGGAGGCAACATGAAGTTTCTGGTCATGATCTATAACGACGACAGCCTGCTCGAGGCCCTGCCGCCGGGTGAGTTCGACACGATGATGCACGGCTGCTTCGTCCACGCCGACGAACTGCGCGCCGAGGGCCATCTGCTCGATTCCATGCAGCTTGAACCGCCGGCCCAGGCGAAATCGCTGCGCATGCGCGACAACATCATGAGTGTGGTGGACGGCCCGTTTGCCGAAGCGAAGGAATACCTCGGCGGCTTCAACCTGATCGAAGCGGCCGACATGGCCGAGGCTGTGCGCATCGCCGCGGAATTTCCGTGGGCGCGCACGGGTCGCATCGAAGTGCGGCCGGTGCGGGATATCGATGCCGTGCGCCGGCGCGTCGGGGCGTAAAAAGCGTAACCCGTGTGGGAGCGCACCCTGTGCGCGACCGCTGAGCCTCGCCGCTACCTCTTCGCTGGGCCGTCGCGCACAGGGTGCACTCCCACAAGGAAAGCGTGGCGCCTGGCGTTTACGGAGCCCTTGTAGGAGCGCACCTTGTGCGCGACCGCGGAGCTGCGCCGCTACCTCTTCGCTGGGCCGTCGCGCACAGGGTGCGCTCCCACAATGAAAGCGTGGCGCCTGGCGTTTATGGAGCCCTTGTAGGAGCGCACCTTGTGCGCGACCGCGGAGCTGCGCCGCTACCTCTTCGTTGGGCCGTCGCGCACAGGGTGCGCTCCCACAATGAAAGCGTGGCGCCTGGCGTTTACGGAGCCCTTGTAGGAGCGCACCYTGTGCGCGACCGCGGAGCCTCGCCGCTACCTCTTCGCTGGGCCGTCGCGCACAGGGTGCGCTCCCACAATGAAAGCGTGGCGCCTGGCGTTTACGGAGCCCTTGTAGGAGCGCACCCTGTGCGCGACCGCGGAGCTGCGCCGCTACCTCTTCGCTGGGTCGTCGCGCACAGGGTGCGCTCCCACAAGAGGTGGTTCGCGCGATCAGGCCGTCGCCGTCGACTTGCTATGGCTCCGCCCGGTGATATGCGCCACCGTATTCACGTTATCCACCAGCCGATCACTGATGCGCGCGAGCAGCTCGGCGGCCTGACGGTCTTCCGCCATGCTGAGCAGCGCCGCCAGGGTGCGTTGCAGGCCGCGCAGATCCGGTAGCTGTTCCGGCGCGCGCTGTGTGCGCAAGGCCGAAGCGACTTCATGCAAGGCCTTGGCGCTGTGGTCGACGAACGCGCACATTTCCGCCGTTTCCGGCAGGCTGTGGTGATCATCGATCAGCGCCTCCAGCGTCATCGCCGTGCGCGCCAGGCGATTGCCGTTGGCGAACAGCGCGTTGGCCAGTTCCAGCAGGGTCGCCGGTGTGGCGGGTTCCGCGCGCATGCGGTCCAGTGAGGCCTGCGCATTGCTGCGTGCCGTGCGTGCGGCAGTGCGTGCTTCCCGGCGGTGATCGCGGCGTTCGGGATGGGCGAGCGCGTTGAGGTAATCGGCATAGGCATCGAGCATGTCCGATAGCGCCGCACGCGCACGCGCGCGTTCCCAGGTGGGCCACAGCACATAGGCGAGCAAGGCCATGCCGCTGCCGAGCGCGGTGTTGATCACGCGATCCAGCACCGCATCACTGGAGTTGACGCCCTCGAACGACAGCAGGATCACCACCGTGCCGGTAAGCGCTGCCACGGCAATGCCGTAGTGCGCGGTGGCCAGATAGCGAAAACCCATGCACAGCACAGCCATCAACAGCAGATGCGCCCACATGTCATGCGGCGTGAAATGCAGCAGGGCGGTGGTGAGCAACAGGCCCAGGATGGTGCCGACCACGCGCAACAGGCCAAAGTTGAAAGTGGCGGCGAAATCCGGACGCAGCACGATGGCCGCGGTCATCGGCAGCCAATAGCCATGCGGCAGGCCGAGCTCGCGCGAGACGAACAGCGTGGCGGTGAGCGTGACGGCGGTGCGCACGGCATGCCGGAATGCCACCGAATGCGGCGTGAGATTGGCACGCAGCGTGGCGCGCGCCGAACTGCTGCGCAGTGCCGTCGGCAGCGGCGTTTCCGCCGCGGCTGCACGCAATTCGCCACGACTGCCCGCCCAGTTGGCATTACGCACCGCGGCAGCCAGCTGACCGGACAAGGCATGGATATGCGTGGCCAGGCCATCGGCGTCGCCGCCGTTGCCAAGCAGAGCGTTCTCGCTCGCCTGCAAGGTCTGCAGGGCGTGCTCGGCCTGGCGCGGCGATTCGGCAAGCTCCAGGGCGTCTGCAATGGCTGCGAGCACGCGCGCGGCGTCGCCCCGGAACATGGCGTGGATGGTGGCATTGGCGCGCAACTCCGCCATCGCGGTGAGTTCCAGGCGGATGCGTTCGGCAAGTTCCAGCAGCACGCCGAACGCCTCCATCGCGCGGCCACGCGCGTGGTGTCGCCCCAGCAGCGTGTGCTGCAGCGTGGTCATGGCGTCGGTGAGCGCGGGTACGTCGGCGTCGTCGTGTTCCTGCTGGCGCGCCAGCGTCGACAAGCCGCGATAGACCGCGGCCAGCGCGTGCCGCTCAGGGCGATAGCGCTGCAGCGGCCAGGCCGCCACGGAAAACAGAGTCAGCAGCAGGCCGCCGGCAAAGATCAGGGCCGAGGCGCCCAGCGCTTCGGCCAAGGGTCGTGGCGTGGCCGCCGTGACCACCAGCAGGATCATGCTGGTCATGCCCACGCGCGCCATGTCCGGACCAAACACCACCAGCAGGCCGCCGAAAAATCCGAACGCCGCCGTGGCGACCAGGATGGGTATCAACTGGTCGCCGATCAGAAAGCCGATCAAAGAGGCCAGCCCGGCCGCCAGCGACGCCAGCAGCAGCCGCGTCATGCGCTGGCGATAAGGCCCCGGCTGGTCCGAGAACATGGTGTCCAGCGCGCCGGCGCCGATACCCAGCCCGATGCCCGGATGCCCTGTCAGGATGCCAATCGCCAGCGGCAGCACCACGGCCGCGGTGTTGCGCACGACCACACGCACCGGCACGTCAGGTCGCTTGGCCGTGAGCAGGCTGTCGACGACCGTGGCGCGCAGCGAATAACCCGTCGAAGACATGACGCGACAAGACTCCTAGTCAATGCAGTGATTCTGCCTCAAACAGCCTGAAGCGAACGCGACGGGCCAGGGATTCGTGGCTGGTCGGGTAGGGCGCACGGGCTGGGCAGCTTCCCGGCGGAGGGGAAAGTGAAGTGCACTGGCGTTGCCGGGATCTGTTGTAGGAGCGCACTTGTGCGCGACAAACCTACGGAGCGGTACATCCCGGCGCTGCGGTCGCGCACAAGTGCGCTCCTACAAGGGATCGCGCAGGCTGGTTCCGATCGGCTCTTTGTGGGAGCGCACCCTGTGCGCGACGAGCCTACGGAGCGGTACACCCTAGCGTGGCTGTCGCGCACAGGGTGCGCTCCCACAGACAAGCAGCACGGCAGACAGAAGAAGGGATGACTAAAGCCGATGCGCAGCGAGGCCCCGCTTTAAGTCCTCAGCGATTCGGGCGCGTTGCGCAGCGCTTGGTAGTATCCCCTGTGTACCCTCGGAGGTTGTCCCATCAGACGCATCGAGCGTTCGGGCTTATCCCAACACGATGCTGCGGGCGTCATCAGGCCATTTTCTTTGGGTTACTTTTCTTTTGGGCCAGCAAAAGAAAAGTGACTCGAGCGGCGGCAGCCGATCGAAACGCCCGCCGCGTAGGCGGCACGCTGGCGGAGAGGCAACAGCCAATCACCGAGGCTCTGGATCTCGGCCGGCGCCGGAATGACCAGATAGAAACGTTCCCGCGACCACCCGCCCCTCACCACCGTAAAGGTGGCAATGCCCCAACCCCCTCCCCTCCGGGGAGAGGGCGCGAAGTGTCGCGCGCGGGCGCTTACCCCGCCACCGGCATCACCCCACCACCAGCCCCAAGCTGCTGCGACAAGTTGTACAAAATGCGCAGATCCTGCGCGTCCAACGCATCCCCATCCATCCCCCGAAAATGATGATGGAACGAGCGCACCGTGGACGCCCGGTCGTCCAGCGGATACCCAATCAACCCCAACGCCGCCCACGGATCAAACCCCGCCGGCGGGTCCACCAGCGTGCCCCGCGGCCACAGCCCAAAGCCCGCCTGCGCCAGCTGCTGCCACGGAAAACGCGGACCGGGATCGTCCTTGCGACCGGGCGCGAGATCCTCGTGGCCGATGATCTGCGTGCGTGGAATACGGAAGCGATCGGTGAGGTCGGCCAGCAGGCGCAGCAGGCTGTCGATCTGCACCTGGGTGAACGGCGAGTCGCCATCATTGTCCAGCTCGATGCCGAGGGAGGCGGAATTGACGTCGGTAATCGTGCCCCAGCGTCCCGCGCCGGCGTGCCACGCGCGCTCGCTATCGGCGACCAGTTGATAGAGGTGGCCGTCGTTGCCGATCAGATAGTGCGAACTCACCGGTCCGCCGCTGTTGGCCGTGCGCAACGTGTGCAGCGCCTGCTCGGCAGAATGCTCGTTGGTGAAATGAATCACGATGAGCACCGGACGGCGCGCATCGAAATTGGGCGAGGGCACCCACTGTGCGATGGGATTGCGCACGGGCGCCGGTGCACACGCCGAAAGCGCCAGCGCCAGCAGCACCAGCGTCAGCAGATGGCGAGTACGAAAGAAACGAGCATGCGGAGCGTGGGGACGCGACACGGCATTCATTCCTGGGCGGGAAGAGGCGAACGTGCCGCAGCTGCGCCACCGCGTCAAGCCAAACAAAAAGCGCCGGGTTTCCCCGGCGCTTTCGTGTCCAACCTGCAGCGCCGATCAGGCGCGGCCGGCGAACTCGCCCGTCAGCGTGTTCACCCACACCTTTTCGTCGTTGCTGATGTACTCGGGCACCTGGATTTCGATGCCGGTATTGAGCTTGGCTGGCTTGGTGCGCTTGGTGGCGCTGGCGCCCTTCATTTCCGGGGCGGTGTCGACCACGGTCAGCGTCACGCTGGTCGGCACCTGCAGGCCCACCGGTGCATCGTCGATCAGCTGCACGTAGTAGCCTTCGACGCCTTCCACGATATAGCCGGCGTTATCGCCAACCAGTTCGGTGGAAAGCAGGTACTGGGTGAAGTCTTCATTGTCCATGAAGACGAATGCCTCACCGTCCATGTACGAGAAGTTCGCCTCGCGGCGCACCAGCTCCATTTCCTTGAGATCGTCATCGGCGCGCAGGCTCAGGTCGAACTTGCGACCGCCGGGGATCGAATACATGGTGAAACGGAACGTGACGTTGCCGCCACGCGCGGTCGGCGAGCTGCGCTCGATGTCGCGCACCTGGTAAACGGTGCCGTCGTGTTCGACTACGTTGCCTTTCTTGACGTCGGAAGCTTTCATGGATGCAGGACCGGATGGGTGAGTTCTTGATCGCCATTCCGGCGCAGGCCGGAATCCAGTTGCGTGGTGTCAGGTTATCGCGCGGCCCAACGTATACGCCCACGCCATTCGCGACAACCGCGCCATACAGTCACTGGATTCCGGCCTGCGCCGGAATGACGGTTTGGTAGGGTTACTTCGGCTGCAAACGCACCGCGCCATCAAGGCGGATCGTTTCGCCATTGATATAACGGTTGCCGAGAATGAAGGCCACCGTGCTGGCGAATTCGTCCGGCTTGCCCAGGCGCGACGGGAACGGGATCGAGGCCGACAGCGATTCCTGCACCTGCGGCGGCATGCCGTCGACCATTGGCGTCCAGAAGATACCCGGGGCAATCGTGGCCACGCGGATGCCGAAGCGCGACAGTTCGCGCGCCATCGGCAGCGTCATGCCGACCACGCCGCCCTTGGAGGCCGAGTACGCGGCCTGGCCGATCTGACCCTCGAACGCAGCGACGGAAGCGGTGTTGATGATCACGCCGCGCTCGCCGTCTTCGCCGGTATCGTTGTTCTGCATCAGCGAGGCGGCAGCCTTGGCGACGTTGAAGCTGCCCACCAGGTTCACCATCACGGTGGTGGCAAACGTATTGAGCGGCATCGGGCCTTCCTTGCCGAGCATGCGGCCCGCGCCCAGGATGCCGGCGCAGTTGACCAGCACGTTCAGTCCACCCATCGCATCACGCGCAGCGGCGACGTTGGCGGACACGCCGTCCTCCGAGGTGACGTCGGTGCGGAAGAAGTGGCCCTTCAGCGCCGTGGCGGCTTCCTGGCCCTTTTCCTCGTTGACGTCGAACAGGGCCACCTTGGCGCCATTGGCGACCAGATGCTGGGCTACGGCGTAGCCGAGACCGGAGGCGCCGCCGGTGATGATCGCCTTGACCTGATTGAGCTGCATAGGGAGTCCAAAACGCGGTGGAAAACGCCAATGGTAGCGCAGCAGGCCGCATCAGACGCCACCCCTTGCTCCGTGGCGCTTTTTGGCCATAGAGAGACCCCGGGCGGTGCGTGCCGGGCAATGCCTGCAGGAGCCACCGCGTCGCTTCGACACGGTACGTAGTTGGTTATACGTATGTCCTTTGGTGCCGCGGCTTAAGCCATGCTTCCAAGGGTTTTTGGCTGATTTGTGGCGTAGAACAAGCGCAGTGAGATGAGTGGCGCGATCGCAAAAGGGAGAGTCGCCATGATCCATCCCGCCCAGGGAGCTGCTGTATCAGTGGGAATACCGGTGGCCTCGGCAGCGGTGTCGAAGGGCTCTTTCGTGGCGCTGTTGGCGCGATGGCTGCTCGTCGCCACATTGATCGGCGCTGCACCGGCCATCGGAGCGAAAGCTTCGGGGGAAGCCAGCGTCGTTGCCGCGGCCGCTTCGTCGGTCGCGCCGCCCGCAGTGACTTCGTCATCGTATTTCGTGGCGGCGTCCGAGCTCCCGCATCCATTGCGGCCTTTCGAACATCTGCCCAGCAATGCCGCCATCAATGTGCACGCCGCCGTGGTGACCATGCCCGATCCCGTGGAGACGCGGCTTGGCCGGTCCTTTGACACCGAGCTGACCGCACTCGTGGCTGCGTTTCAGGCCAAGGAATTCGTGCTGGACGGTTTTGCTTTCACCTGGGCGCCCCGATCACCCGACGGCAAGTCCACTGCCAATGAAACGGAGGCGAGCCGCCGCACGCTGCCCAGCGTGATGCTTTTTCGCAAGGACAACTGGCGCAACTGCAAATCCAGAACGGACACGCAAGCAAACGCCGATGCCTGTGAGTCGACCTATTACGCGCTGTTTTTGGTAGGCGAGACACCGAGCTTTGGCATTCATCCGGAGTCATTCATTCGCGCTGCACGTTGTGCGATGGCATTGGACGCGAGCAATCGCCAGGAGACGAACTCGCTGCCCGAGGCGCTTAACCAGATCGATTGCGACCAGATTGCCTGGAAGGCGCCGACCAAGGGCGTCTCCTGGTCGTGCGATGCGAACCTTGCCGTGATCGGTCCCACCTTTTCCGGGGCCATGGAATCGATGGCATCGGCACTGAGCAAGGTCGCCACGGACGCAAGGGAACATGCGATGGAGGCCGCGAAAACGGCGACGGCCGGATGCCAGGGCGTCGGCCACCTGAACATCCTCCTCAGGGCACCTTCCGCAAGCGTCGACAGCAACGATCAGATCGTACAGAACGCTTACCTCGCCACGAACGATTTGAAACCATTCGTCACGCTGGCCTATACGCCGCTGGCCTACAGCGTCGGGGATCAGTTGAAACGCGTGAAGCGCTATCTGGAAAGCCGGATTCACGACAACGACAAAGTAGTCATACTCAGCGAAGAATCCAGTTTTGGCCTGGGCGCTTCCAAGCTGGCGATGCCGTCATCATCGCCATCGCCGCCGTCCTCATCGGCTTCGCCGTCATCGCCATCGCCGCCCTCGTCATCGCCGGCGCCGGCGTCCTCATCGGCGAAGAAAGGCGAGGTGCAGTTCATCAGCGTGCAGTTTCCGCCGAACATCGCCGCTATTCGCTCCGAGCATGTCCAGCTCAAACAGGAAGAGAGCAAGCAACGTCGCAGCTTGCTCCCCGAGCGGTTGCTCGAGCTGGATCTGACCGGTGTGGAAACCGGAGTCGATCAACCGCCGACGTACCAGCCCAGCTTGAGCTCGCGTTCGGACGAGCTGATGCTTTACCAGACCTTCGACGCCCTGCAGCGCTATGTCACGCCTGCGGCGGTCGTCATCGTGGCCACCGATGTGCGCGATCGCCTGTTCCTGCTGAGCGAGATACGCAATGCATTTCCTGGCGCGCTCCCGGTGGTGCTGGAGCAGGACAACCTGATGGTGCATCCCGACTACCGCGCCATGAGCCGCGGGAGCATCATCATGCCGGCCGGCAAGAGCCTGCTTTGCCTGAACGCTTCAGGGCTGGACTGCTTCCCCAAGGATGACCCCGATGCGCCGCCGCTCGAGCAGGCGGCGCATCGTTCAGTGGGCAACGCGCCAGGGGTGTCTTCGAACGAATGCAGCCAGTCTGGCAATCGACGCTTCTTCTCGTTTCCGACGGATTACGCGGCCAACATGTTTCGCGCGGTCGTGGGTCTGATTTGCCCCAGTGACGCCTCGCCCAACCGACCCAATATGCTGGTGGCGACATTGGCAGGCTTCCAGCGTGTCGACGAGTCGGGTCTGGGCCGTGGCGACGAACAAAACGCGGGCAAAGTCCAGGGCGATGAAGTAACCGAGAGCAAAGTCCAGGGCAAGCAACAAAACGAGAGTAAAGCCCAGCGGACAAGCAGGAGATTCGGCGACATTCCCATCGTTGCCGATACCCGCATGCAACTGCAGCAGCCGGTCTACCTGTCGATGGGCATCGTGCTTGGCATCCTGCTGGTCACGGCCATATGGCTGGTTCGCAACGGGCGCACGCCCGAACTGGCGACGCTCCCGCTCAGCCGCCACGCCATGCGCTGGATGGACATGTTGAAGACGCAAAACGGCGCGCAAGCATCATCGAAGCTGGCAGGCGAGCCAAGGACAAGCTGGATCTGGCTGGTGCCCTGGATCGCTTTTGCCGCGTTCGGCATCCTCATTGCCGCGTACAAGATCATCGTGATGTTTCCTCCGGCGACGCCCGGCGACACGGACCTGGCGCATGGCACGGATGGCTGGGCGTTGATCTGCCTGTGTCTTGCCTATGCGTGTTTCATGGCGTTCTGTTGCGTTCGGATGAGGGTGTGGAATGCCTATTGCCTTGCTATCGCTGAGCATGTGAACCCCTCGTCGCGTCTCAAGGTTCGCCTCCGGCACCGCCCGTACTACCGCGCTTCGATCGCCACGGCACTGCTGTTGCTCGTGCTGGTGCTTTGCGTCAACGACTACCGGCCAAGCGGGGCCCATTCGGTCTGGCTCTCCGCGTTTGCCGGCGCGTTCGTGCTGGGCAGCAGTGGCTTCTTCCTGGTTCTCTACCTGGAAGGCCTGGACCGCTGGCGCTGCATGAGCCTGGAGCTCAGCAGGACGGTGACTGCCGTGCAGGAATCCACGACAGTCAAGGAATGGCCAACGCCCAAGCTGCTGGATGAGCGACCGCGCAGCCCGTTCAACGCTGTCATGCGCATCGACAACTACAACGCGCTGCGCAGGCCAGATTTTGCCGCCTGGGTGCGGCAGACGAATGCCTTGCTCGACGGCACGATCGATCCCTTGTTTGACAAGGAAAAGCTTCGCCAATGGCAGGCCGTCCTGGTAGCGCAGATGAAACTGGCCGGTACGGCGGTAAGGTCCAGTGCGTGGTGCGCGGTGCTGGGCGCCACCGTGACGCTGATGTTGATCCAGGTCTATCCACCGGTTTACGAGCGTTTGCAGACGACGGCGGCGGCCATTTTGATGGTGCTCGGCTTTGCCGCCATCACCTACGGCGTGCTGACGCTGGAGAAGGACTATTTGCTGGGACGCATGTTCACCAACGATGAGGACCATTTGACCTTTGGCGGGGCGTTGTCCGCCTTGTGGCCAAAGCTGCTGGCGATGGGGTCCATTCTGATCACCGTGTTTCTGCCCGATGCCTGGGATTGGCTGAACAGCGCGGTGAAGGCGATCAACTCGCTGCGATGAGCGCAAAACGGGCCCGGTACTGGCCGACGGCTTATGCCGTGAAAAGAGCCTTCAGTTGCTCAGCGTCTACCGCGGGGAATGGCGTCACGGGCTGCGGCGGCGTCTGCGTCGGTTGCAGTTCCTTTTGCCATACGCCCACATCCCACCATTGCTCGAGCTTGTAACCGGAGCTACGCCACACGCCAGCCGGCGTGAAGCCCATGGCTTCGTGCATGGTCACGCTGCTTTGGCCGGGCAGGGTGATCACCCCGACAGCCTGGTTGATGCCTTGCAGGCGCATCACGTCGAGCAGCGTGCCGTAGAGCTTGCGCGCGATGCCGCGACGCCGTGCATCGGCGTGTACGTAGATCGAGGTCTCCGCGATCCAGTCGTAGGCGGCGCGTTCGCGGAAGCGGCTGGCATAGGCATAGGCCAACACGCGGCCTTCCTCTTCCCAGACGATCCACGGGTAGTGGCGAAGGCGAGTGAGGATGCGCTCGCGCATCGTGTCGATGCCGGGCAGTTCGGTCTCGAAGGTTTCTACTCCATGGAGAACCGAGGGCATATAGATGTCGTGGACAGCCGCCGCATCGTCGGCGTGGGCAATGCGGATCATCAGAGAACCTTCTCCATACAGATGCTGCGCGGGTTGGACTGGTGTTCGCCGAACGGTGGGCAGCGACGATAGCCGGCGCGTGCGTAGAGTTCCAGCGCCTCGGTTTGCGCCGTGCCGGTTTCCAGGCGCAGGATGCGTCCTCCGGAGCGCGCGACTTCCACTTCCAGTGCTTCGAGCAATTGCTTGCCAAGCCCCAATCCACGGCAGGCGGGCAGCACGTACATGCGCTTTACTTCCACGTAGTCCTCGTGCGCCACGAAGGCACCGCATGCCACCGGCGTGCCATCCACGCGGGCGGTGAGGAAGCTGACATTGGGTTGGCTCAGTTCCTCGGTCGTCATGTGGCGGATATTGCCCGAGGGATAGAGCTCGGCCAGATAGCCGTCCAATTCACGGATCAACAGGGCGACGTCCGGCGACGTGGGGTCGTCGAGCTCAAAATGCAGTAGCGGCGCCTTCAGCATGCTTCGTACTTCCAGTTGCGCCGCTTGCCTTCGGCGAGCCACTCCAGCGTGCTGGCGATGCGTTTCTGGCGCGTGGCCTCGGTCTTCGCCTCGGTGATCCACTCGACGTAGTCGCGTTGCGCGTTGGGCGGAAAGCCCTCGTAGGTCTTGCGGGCGGCAGCGTGCTTCTTCATCGCCAGCAGCGCGGCGACATCATCCGGGAGTGTCGGTGCGGGTTTGGGTGCGGCCTTGGGACGGGAGACCTTTACACCGGTTTCGTTCAAGGCCCTGGCCTTGCGGATCAGCGCGATCAGGGTCTTCTTCGCGGGCAGATCCTTCAGCGAGGTCAGTTTGCCGAATTGGCCCATGCCATCCGCCCGATCGCTGCCGGTGACCTCCTTGTGCCGCCAGAAGCCGAACGCGCAGTGCTGCTTGAACGCCGCCATCTGGCACATCGGCGAGCCGTTGAGGCTGAAGAACGGCATGCTCCATTTGATGCCTTCCTCGACCTCCGGGCAGGCCTCGTGCACCACGTCGCGCAGATGCTCAAGGATGGGCTGGGCGAACGGCGGCGCCTGAAGGATGTAGGCATCGATGCGGTGATCGTGGGCCATGAGGTACTCCTACAAATCGCGCAGATAGAACTGGTCGCAGCTGAAGTGTCCGGTGCCGCCCATCGGCGCGCAGATCGTGCGGAAGCCGTGCCGACGATACAGCGCCTGGGCCGCATCCATGCCGGTGAGCGTTTCCAGGTAGCAGCGATGAAAGCCGCGTTCGCGGGCGGCATCCAGGCAGCGCAGCATCATGGCGCTGCCGGCGCCGATGCCGCGCGCCTCGGGTAGAAAATACATCTTGCGCAGCTCGCACACATCCGCTTCGCCGCCCTCCAGCGGCGCGACGCCACCGCCGCCAATCACCTTGCCATCGCGTTCCACCACGAAGTAGGCGCTGCGTGGGCGCGTATAGGCTTCGTACATGGTGCCCACTTCGGCATCGTGAATGGCGAAGCCCGGGCCGTCGGCGCCGAATTCCGGCATCACGGTGCGGATGATGTCGGCGACCGCGGCGTTGTCGCGTGCTTCGATGGGGCGGATCAGGAAGTCGGTCATGGCGTGGCTTGTGGTGTGCGGTAGAGGCTGCCGTCTTTCATCACGAAGACGGGATGCTGGAGATCGTCGATATGCGTGCTCGGATCGCCCGTGAAAGCGACGAGGTCCGCACGCAGGCCGGGCGCGATGCGGCCGAACTTGTCCTGCTGACGCAGAATGCGTGCCGCGATATTGGTGGCGGCATGCAAAGCCTGCGGCGCCGTCATGCCGTCGCGCACCATATTGGCCGGCTCGCGCCAGTTGTCGCCATGGGTGAATACGCCCACGTCGCTGCCGTTGCCGATGGTGACGCCCAGCTTGAGCGCGGTGCGGAAGGCGCGCTCGGCTTCCTTCATGCGCGCGGTGGGTTCACTCTGGCCGGGCACGTAGTGCTCGAAATACTGCGCAGTGGCTTCCACCGCGGTAAGCGTGGGTTCGTACGCGGTGCCGTGCTGCTTGAGCAGGCGGAACGTAGCCTCGCTCGCGCCATAGCCGTGCTCGATGCTGTCCACGCCCGCTTCCACCGCGAGGCGTACGCCTTCGTCGCTGGACGCATGCGCAGCCACCGGCCTTCCCGACAGATGTGCGGTATCCACGATGGCTTTCATTTCGGCCAGCGACAGCGTGGGCTGCGTGCTGCCGTCGGCGCCCACGCGGTAGTCGGCGTAGAGCTTGATCCAGTCGGCACCATGGCCGGCCTGTTCGCGGGTGGCGCGGATGGCCTCGTCCACGCCGCTGATTTCCTGCGCGCCGCCGGGCAGATCGATATCGGGGCGAAAGCCGCGTGGGCCGGGGCCATAGCTGTCCGTCGCTACGATGGCACGCGTGGCGACGAACATGCGCGGGCCCGGAATCATGCCTTCGTCAATCGCTCGCTTGATCGACACATCGGCGAAGCCTGCGCCTTCGGTGCCCAGATCGCGCAGCGTGGTGAAGCCCGCCATCAGGGTGGCGCGCGCATGGGCGGCGGCTTCGAGTGTGCGGTAGTCCTGCGGTTCTTTCAGGACCTGGTCGTTCCACAGTGTCTCGTTGTACGGATGCAGGAAGACATGCGAGTGCAGGTCGATCAGGCCGGGCGTGAGCGTGGCGCCGGGCAGGGCGATGCGTTGGGCGCTGGCCGGTGCCTTCAGGCTGTCCACCGGTCCCACGGCGGCGATGGCGCCGTCATGCACCAGCACGGCCCATCCCGCATGCGCAGCGTCGCCGTCAGCGGTCCAGACGCGATCAGGCACCAGCAGCACATCGCCCTTGGGTGGCACCGCGGTCGCCGCCGTGGCGCTGGCCATGGCCATGGCCGTCAGCAGGCCGATCCAACCTTGACGCTGTTTGCACCGCATTGCTCGCTCCCGCCCGTCGCTCCTGCCGATTCTAGCGAGGCTGGGCACTGCGCCGCGAGACCGCGGTTCAGAGGGCGGGGCGACCCGCGCTGGCGAGCTGCTGCGCGCAGGCGCCTTCGGCGGTCGGTGCCGAGGTGACGCAGCTGGCGAAATCGTCGGGAAGACGCGTCAACAACAACGTATCGCCCTGGCGCATGGTGAAGACGGTGATCGGTGGTTCGCAGGCGACGTGGCTGGTGCTGCACGAGCCGGGCAGTACGGTGAAGTGGCACAGGCCGCTCTGGCTGCGCAGGCAGCGGAACGTGGCCAGCTCGCCGGAGATCTGGATCTTGCTGTAGACCAGGTCGATCCCGTGGGTCAGTTCGTGGGTGACGACGGTGCGTGTGGGTTCGAAACCGGTGAGGGATAACACCAGATAGAACAAAAGGATCAGCTTTTCCATGGTGACCTCTTGTGATGCTCGGCAGGGGAAGGTTTCCGGTACTTACATGTTTCGGAACAGCGTCATGAAAGGCTGGCTCACCACCAGTGTTTCGGGTCGCTGCTTGAGCCGCAGCGTGCCCTTGCCCGTGTCGTCGCGGACGATCGAGGCGACCGCGCGCAGGTTGACGATGGTGGAGCGGTGGATCTGCTTGAACACGGCGGGGTCGAGTACCGCCGCCAGTTCGCGGATGGGCTTGCGCAGCAGCGCCTCGCCGTCGGCCGTCATGGCGATGGTGTATTTGCTGTCGGCGCGAAAATAGGCGACGTCGTCCACCATGACCAGGCGCGTTTCGCGTCCGTTGCTGGCGGTGATCCAGGTGAGCGGCTCGGCGCGCGTGCCAGGTTGCAGCATCACATCGCGCAGCAGCTGCGATAGCGCGGCTGCATCCGTCGCGCGGGGCGCAGCGCGCGTCTGCAGGCGCTGCATGGTGGCGGTGAGCCGGGCCTCGGTGATGGGCTTGAGCAGATAGTCCACGGCGCCGCGTTCGAATGCATCGATCGCGTACTGGTCGTAGGCGGTGGTGAACACCACCTGCGTTTGCGGGCTTGCCTCGGCGGCAGCCTCGGCGACTTCCAGTCCGCTGAGCCCCGGCATGCGGATATCGAGGAAGGCGATGTCGGGTTGATGCTCGCTGATCGCTTCCAGGGCGCTGGCGCCGTCTTCGCAGTCGGCGACGATCTCCAATTCCGGCCAGACGCGCGCGAGCAGATCGCGCAGCGCCGTGCGCAACAGGGTTTCGTCTTCGGCAAGAATGGCAGTGGTCACGACGCGTGTTCCGTGGTCTCGTTGCGCAGGGGCAGGGTGATGGTGGCGGCCACGCCTTCGGGCGCATTGCTGACCACCGAGAGCGAAGCGTCCGTGCCATAGATCAGGCGCAGACGTTCGCGCACATTCTTCAGGCCGATGCCGGTGCCGCCGCTGGCGTCGCTGAAACCGCGGCCATCGTCGGCGACCGTGATGGACACTGTGTTGTCGTCGCGGCGCGCCAGGATCCACACCGTGCCGCCGCCGGGCTTGGGCTCCAGGCCGTGCTTGATCGCGTTCTCCACCAGCGTCTGCAGCATCATCGGCGGCATGGCGATGGCGCGCAGCGCATCGGGCACGTCGATCTGCAGGGACAGTCGCGGCCCCATGCGCAGCCGCATGATTTCCAGATAAGCACGGGTGCGTTCCAGCTCATCGCCCAGCAGGGACAGCGCATCGTCGCGCTGCGGCAGGGAGTGGCGCAGATAGTGGATCAGATGCCCGAGCATGTGATCGGCCTGCAGCGGATCGGTGCGCGTGAGGTATTGCGCGCTGGCCAGCGTGTTGTAGAGAAAGTGCGGCTCCACCTGCGCATGCAGCAGGTTGAGGCGGGCCACGGTGCGTTCCTTCTCGTTTTCAGTCTGGGTGGCGCGGCGTTGTTCCTGGCGACGCTTCTCGGCGATGCGGCGGGTGATGGCGCGGGTGATGGCCTCGGCGTTCTCCAGGTTGGTGCCGTCGTCCACGCGGAACCAGTCGGTCCATGCGCCGGCTTCCGGCTCGCAGATCAGCGTGACGCTGCCCGAACCCTCGCGCGGCGTGACCGTGGCGAAGATCTGGTTGCGCACATGGCCGAACCACAGCGACGGGTCGAGACGTTCGAACGGATTGGTTCCATAGGCCTTGGGGCGCTGTACCTTGGCGCGGATCTGCAGGCTGTCGCGGGCGCTTTCCACGTCTTCGCTGCGCGGCAGTTCGCGGATGGCGGCGTCGAGCAGGTCGAAGGCTTCGCCGGCTTCCAGCGGTATCTCGATCTGCCGCCGCTGGCGGTTGCCCATGGTGCTGTCGTCGAGATGCCCGGCGATCAGACGCACGCGGCGCAGATGGGTCACTGCGCTGGTCACTACCATCACCAGGGTGAGGAAGATAAGCAGGACGAACATGGCCCCGGTATCTCTGTAGCGCAGCGGCGGACTGTTGGCGAGCAACAAGGCCACAAACAGCAGCACGAAGAACCAGAACACGACCAGGCGGGCTACGAAGAAAACGCTCTTCATCACGACGTCCTTGATTGGGATGCGTCGGAGCATAACCAGCTGCTTTGGCGCTGGCGCGTGGTTTTCGACGGAACCGGCCCTTGGGGCGACGAAACGGGCCGGGGCCGGGATGAAGCAGGGCGCCGCGCAGGCGCCGACGGATCAGGCCGCGGTGCGCGCCCGCGTCACGCGGCTGGCGGTTTCCTTGTGCAGCTGGCCAGCCAGCCAGGCGCCGGTGGCCACCAGGATGTCCAGATCGATGCCGGTTTCCATGCCCAGGCCGTGCAGCATGTAGACCACGTCCTCGCTGGCGACGTTGCCGGTGGCTCCCTTGGCGTAGGGACAGCCGCCCGTACCCGATACCGCGCTGTCGACCACGCGCACGCCTTCTTCCAGGCAGGCGAGGATATTGGCCAGCGCCTGCCCATAGGTGTCGTGGAAATGCACGGCGAGGGCCGACATCGGTACCTCCTGTGCCACTGCCTTCAGCATGGCGCGTGCCTTGGCCGGCGTGCCGACGCCGATGGTGTCGCCCAGCGAGACTTCGTAGCAGCCCACCTCGTGCAGTCGACGCGCCACGCGTACCACCTCGCTGACCGGCACATCGCCCTGATACGGGCAGCCCAGCACGGTGGAGACATAGCCGCGCACTTTCACGCCGTCCTGCTTCGCGCGAGCCATCACTGGCAGGAAACGCTCGATCGATTCATCGATCGAGGCGTTGATGTTCTTGCGGTTGAACGCTTCGGAAGCGGCAGTGAAGATCGCGATCTCGGTGACACCCACGGCGCGGGCGCGCTCGTAGCCCTGCTCGTTGGGCACCAGCACCGGATAGCTCACGCCGGGGACCTTGCGGATGCCCTGGAACACCTCGGCGGCGTCAGCCAGTTGCGGCACCCACTTGGGGCTGACAAAACTGGTGGCTTCGATGGTCTTCAGGCCGGTGCTGGACAGGCGATCGATCAACGCGATCTTCACGTCGGCGGGCAGCAGGGTTTTCTCGTTCTGCAGGCCGTCGCGTGCGCCGACTTCGACAATGCGGACATGGTTCGTGCTCATGCCGATCAGCATAGCGCGTTGGCGCCGGGGCGGCGCATCAATGTGGCAGTCGCTCGGGGTGGAATGGCTGGATAAAGGGCAGATACAACGCCTGCGCCTGCGGTGTGGTCAGGCCGGTCAGGGCGCTGCCGTGGTCGGTGGACTGCAATGTGACTACGTACCGATCGCTGAACAGCGCGATGGCTTGGGCGGGGCCGACTTCCGACTGCGCCGTGACGTGGATGACGAACGAGTCCGGCGTCGAGGTACGCACCAGCACGGGCGCGTAGTCCGGGCCGCCCAGGGCGCGAAAAGATTCGGCGTTGGTCTGCATCGGATCGGTCATGACGGTGAGCATTTCGACGGCCTGCCGCGTCACCGAGCGTTGCATGTCGCGCGTGCGCCCGTTGACGTCTTCCGTACCCGCGGGAGCGCCGGTATCGGCGGGGCGAGTGTCGGTCACCGAGATTTCAACCTGCTTGCTTCCGTTCTTGCCGTAGACCGCGCGAATGCTGGTGGGCGTGCAATCCCACAAGCGGAACGGCAGGCCGCCGATCTCGTCCTTGGGCGGTAGCGACGGGGCGAGGGGATTGTCGGCGCATTTGGCCGTGGAAGCAGCGTCTTCCCGTGCCTGCTTCGCGGCGTCTGCCTGGCTGTTCTCGGCGCCGGATGTGGCCTCACCTTCGTGTTTGCCGCAGGCAGCCAGCAGCGGGATGGCGATCAGGGTAAGCAACAACGTCGACCGCAAGCAACGAAAAGGCGCGAGCATGGATTCTCCCCAGCCCCGGGCAAGGACCCGGGCGATGGGGCAAGCGTCGAGATTGTGTTGTCGACGCGGCGTCAATCCGCGCTTTCAGTCGGCGAAGCGCAGCAACACCGTATCCGCTTCGACGAAGTCGCCCTGGGTCGCGTGCACGCTGGCGATGCTGCCACTGCGCGGCGCCTTCAAGGCAAGCTCCATCTTCATCGCCTCCATCACCAGCAATTCCTGGCCTTCTTCGACGGTATCGCCCGCATTGGCCTTCACCAGCACGATACGGCCTGGCATCGGTGCGGTGATCTGGTTGCCGCCGGCGGCTTCCTTCGATTCCCAGGCGAAGGCGGGCGCGCGCTCGAACGCATAGCGATAGCCTTGCGTGTCGTGCACGGTCACGCGGGAGGCGTCCGCGCGTACCGGTACGCGCATGGCCTCACCGTCGAAACGTGCGCTCAATGCGTCCGCATCAAGGCGAGCGCCTTGCACGTCGCAGGATGCGTCGGCATAGCGCAGCTGATAGTTGCCGTCATGGCCATGCGCTTCCACTTCATGGCGCTGGCCATGCAGCGACAAGGCAACGATGCGCTTGCCGGCATGACCGACGCGCCATGCGTCAGCGCGCGACCAGGGCGAATGCGGATCGCTGGCGTTGGAGGTCACGCTGGTCTCTTCGTGCATCAGTGCGGCCACGGCCGCGGCAAACAGCACGGATGCCGCCGGCGCCACATCACCCGCCAGGAATTGGTCCAGGTGACGGTCGAGATAGCCGGTGTCGATGCGTCCTTCGACCACCACCGGGTGGCGCGAGAGTCGTTCGAGGAAGGCGATATTGGATTTCGGCCCCACGATTTCGCTGGCCATCAGCGCATCGCGCAAGCGCTGCAGGGCTTGCGGGCGATCGACGTCCCACACGATGAGCTTGGCGATCATCGGGTCGTAGAAGATGGTGACCGTGTCGCCTTCAATCACGCCGCCATCCAGACGCACGTGGCGCGACGGCGCAGGCAGACGCAACTTCACCAGCTTGCCGGAGCCGGGGAGGAAGTTCTGGTCCGGATCTTCGGCATACAGGCGCACTTCGATGGCATGGCCATGCGCCTTGATTTGTTCCTGCGCGAGAGGCAGCGGGTGGCCGGCGGCGATGAGCAGCTGCCATTCCACCAGGTCCAGGCCCAGGGTTTCTTCGGTGACGGGATGCTCGACCTGCAGGCGCGTATTCATCTCCATGAAGAAGAACTCGCCGTCCTGGGCGACGATGAATTCCACCGTGCCCGCGCCGACATAGTTCACCGCCTTCGCCGCGGCGACAGCGGCAGCGCCCATGGCAGCGCGGCGTGCGTCGTCGAGGAAGGGCGAGGGCGTTTCCTCCAGCACCTTCTGGTAGCGGCGCTGCGCCGAGCATTCGCGCTCGTTGAGATGGATGACGTTGCCTTGCGTGTCGCCGAACACCTGGAATTCGATATGGCGCGGATGCTCCACATAACGTTCGAGGATGACGCGCGTGTCGCCGAACGAACTGGCCGCCTCGCGCTGCGCGGACGCCAAGGCATCGACGAACTCCGCCTCGCTGCGGACGATGCGCATGCCCTTGCCGCCGCCACCGGCCGCGGCCTTGATCATCAACGGGAAGCCGGTGCGACGCGCCTGCTCGGCGAGCACGTCGGCAGATTGGTCGTCACCGTGATAACCCGGCACCAGGGGCACCTGATGTCGTTCCATCAGCGCCTTGGCGGCTGCCTTGGAACCCATCGCGTCGATGCTTTCCGGGCGCGGGCCGATAAAAGCGATGCCGGCATCGGCACAGGCGCGCGCAAACGCGGTGTTTTCGGAAAGAAAGCCGTAACCCGGGTGAATGGCCTGCGCACCGCTCTTGCGCGCCACCTCGAGGATGGCATCGCCACGCAGATAGGATTCCGTCGGGCGCGGGCCGCCGATCGGCCAGGCCTCGTCCGCCAGGCGCACATGCTGCGCATTGGCATCGGCCTGCGAATACACCGCGATGGTATGGATCCCCAGGCGTCGGCAGGTGCGGATGACACGGCAGGCGATCTCGCCACGGTTGGCAATGAGTACGCGCTCGAACATGCGGCTTCCGGGGGAGGCTGGGAGCCGCCAAAACTACCAGATTGGGGCGCGGGAGCCGATGCGCGGCGCAACATGTCCGCCAAAACCCTTGTGGGAGCGCACCCTGTGCGCGACGGCCGTCACCTCACCGTTCGCCCGTCGCGCACAGGGTGCGCTCCCACAGGACTGAGGGGTTTACTCCCCGTCCCAGTACCCCACCTGCATATCGGCCCGCGTCACCATGCGAAAGCCCTGCGGCGTGCCATCGGCCGCCGGCGGATATTCCGCCAGGATGCCGATCTTGCCGGTATCGGGGTATTCGCAAATCTCCGGCGACTCCTTGGTGCTCACTGCGAGATAGCGCATCTCGGTCGCGCCGGTATTGATGATCTGATGCGCTTTCTCCGGGCCCCCGGGCGGGCAGGCGATGACGTCGCCAGCGCGGATCGGATAGCGCTCCTCGCCGAAGCGCACTTCGCCACTGCCTTCGATGATGAAGAACATTTCCTCGTTGACGCGATGACAGTGAAGCGGAAACGCACGCTTGCCGGGCGGCACCGCGGTGATGTTATAGCCCAGTTTTTTTGCGCCGATCTGTGGACCGAAGCGACCCATGCGCGCTTCGAAACGCTCGGCGGTGTCGCCGGTGGGACCCATGCCCGGCGGAAACGGCTGCAGCTGGACGTCGGCGATATTGATGATCGGATGCGTCATGGCGTGGTCTCCATGGAGTGGTCGTTGTCTGCGGCGTCAGCCCGGCTGGTGGCAGACCGCTTCGATATTGTGGCCATCGGGGTCGAGTACGAAGGCGCCGTAGTAGTGCTCGTGATAATGCGGACGCAGGCCCGGCGCGCCGTTGTCGGTGGCGCCCGCCTCAATGGCGGTGCGATGAAAAGCCATCACGGCAGCGCGGTCGGGGGCCGTGAATGCCACGTGCACGGCGCCGCTGGCGTGGGCGGTCTGCGAGGTGCCAATCCAGAACGTCGGGCGCCCGGCGATGCCGAATCCGGCGTGCGAACCGTCGCCCGTCTGCTCCTCGGTTACCTCCATCACCAAGTCGCCGCCCAGCGTGGCGAGCACCTTGCGGTAGAACTCGCGGCTGCGTTCGTAGCCGGAAACCTGCAATCCGACATGGTCGATCATCGTGTCGCTCCTGACGAAAGAATCGGTCAACGGGGATGACGTATCAGTCTGCCGCACACCATGCAGCAGCACGTTTGGCCAGGAACGCGCCCAACCCTTCCTGACCTTCTGCCGATACACGCAGGCGTGCGATCAGTGCAGCGTTTTCGCGATCGGTGGTTTCCGCTTGCGCCTCATCGGCGCCGGCCATGCGCAATGCCAGCTGCTTGGCTTGCGCCTGCGCCACCGGTCCGGCCTTTGAAAGCAACGCAAGCGCAGCGTCGACCGCGCTATCCAGTTGATCGGTTGGCACGCACTGATGAAGCAGGCCGATCTGCAGCGCCGTGGCGGCATCAAACAACTCGCCCGTGACAAACAGGCGACGCGCCTGTCGCAAGCCGATCGCGTGAATGACGTACGGCGAAATCACCGCCGGCACCAGGCCGAGTTTCACTTCGGTAAGGCCGAAGCGCGCGCTGTCCACGCCGATGGCGATATCGCAGCACGCCACCAGGCCCACGCCGCCGCCATACGCCGCGCCGTTGACGCGGGCGATGGTGGGTTTGGGCAGGTATTGCAGCGTGCGCATAAGCGCTGCGAGGCGCAGCGAGTCTTCGCGATTCTCCGCTTCGCTCGCGCTCGCCATGCCGCGCATCCAGTTGAGATCCGCGCCGGCGGAAAAGCTGGCGCCTTCGCCGGTCAGAATCACCGTGCGCACCGCGCTGTCTGCGCCGGCCTGCTGCAGCGCGTCGGTAAGCTCCGCAATCAGGCCATCGTCAAAGGCGTTGTGCACCTGCGGGCGATTCAGTGCGATGCGGCGCACGCTGCCGTGATCGGCGATCTGGATGCTGCTGGCCATGGAAAGCTCCTGCTGGGGAGCGCTATCGTAAACCGAACCATCCCCGACCATCTCGTGGGCCGGGGATGCGGGGCTTAGTCCTTGGCCGGCAGCACCAGGAATTCGGCGGCTTGCCGTGCGCATCCCTTGGAGTGTTCGGCGCTCAGTTCGCGCCACCACGGTTGCACCGTTTCAAACTGCGCAGGTTCGATCGCCTCGCCCAGGCGGGGCATCACCAGGCCCTCCGGGACCCGGGCCAGCAAGACCTCGGCCGGCTCGGCCCATGGATGCATGGCCAGATTGAAGGTGCCCCAGTGCACCGGCAGAAAGCGGCCGCTGCCCAATTGGCGCCACGCGCTGATGGCATTGTCGGGACCCAGGTGCACGCTGCCCCACGAAGGATGGAACGCGCCCACTTCGATCATCACCAGGTCGAAGGGCCCGAGGCGCTCGCCGATCTCGCTGAAATGCGGCGACAGGCCCGTGTCGCCGCTGAAGAACACCGCATGGCGTTCGCCGCGCAACACGAAGGACGACCACAGCGTGGCGTTGCGGTCGTGCAGGCTGCGGCCAGAGAAGTGGTGCGAGGGCGCGGCAGTGAGCGTCAGTCCGCACGGCAGCGTGGTGCTTTCCCACCAGTCCAGCTCGGTGATGCGCGCGGCCGGCACGCCCCAGGCTTCCAGGTGCACGCCCACGCCCAGCGAGGTGATGAAGGGCACGTCCAGCTTCGCCAGCGCGCGGATGCTCGGGTAATCGAGATGGTCGTAGTGATCGTGCGAGATCAGCACGGCATCCAGCGGCGGCAGCTTGTCGATCGCCACCGGCACGGGCTGGAAGCGCTTTGGGCCCATGAATGAAAACGGCGAGGCACGCTCACCCCAGACCGGATCGGTGAGCACGCGCGCGCCGTCGATTTCCAGCAGCACGGTGGAATGGCCAAGCCAGGTGCTGCGCAGGCCGGTTTCCACCGGGCGCGTCCACGCGGCACGCGGATCGAGCGAGGGCAGTGGCCGGGGTGGCGTGCGTCCTTCGCCGTGGAAAATGAAATCGACCAGCGAAGGCTTGTCGTCGGCCACGCGCGGTGTGCTGGACGGATAGGTATTGGCAAAGGCTTCGCCGGCGTACTGCGAGGAAGCTTGCATGCGTTCGAGACGTAACCCGCTTGCGTGTCTGGCGAATAGAGCCATGTGAACCTCGGTATCCATGGGGTAGCGGCGTCGCAGTGGCTTGCGATGGCCTGCCTCACTGCTATCGGGGCGGTGGCTGCCAGTTCCAAGGCGGCCGCGATGGTGGCGGTTCAGCCCCATGTTCTTGCGGCTTAACGGGCCTATAGGCGGCATCCGGCCGCGCTGCAGTACCCGGATGGCTCATGTACAATGCGAACCATTCTTATTTAAGTTGGTGACCAGTGCGCCTGTCCGATCTTCCGAAAGGGGCTACTGCCGTGGTGGACCGAGTGGATGATGCTCACGCTTCCGACCCGATTGCGCAGCGCCTGCGCGACCTGGGCTTCGTGGCGGGCGAGCCGGTTCGCGTGGTGGCGCAGGGCCCGCTGGGGGCAGATCCCTTGCTGATCCAGATCGGCTCGACGCGCTTCGCGTTGCGCCGCAAAGAGGCGGAGCGCGTGCAGGTCCAGTCGGAGAACGCTGGATGAGTGCGGGCACGCTGCGTATCGCCCTGGTCGGCAATCCCAACTGCGGCAAGACCGCACTGTTCAACCAGCTCACCGGCGGTCGCCAGAAGGTGGCCAACTACGCTGGCGTCACGGTGGAACGCAAGGAAGGCCGATTCACGGCGCCTTCCGGCCGCGTGCTGCAGCTGCTCGACCTGCCCGGCACCTACAGCTTTGACGCCACCAGCCCCGATGAGCAGATCACGCGCGACGTGCTGGAAGGCAATTATCCGGGCGAGGCCGTTCCCGATCTGATCGTCTGCGTGGCCGATGCCACCAACCTGCGCCTGCACCTGCGCTTCGTGCTGGAAGTAAAGCGGCTCGGTCGCCCTGTGGTGCTGGCGCTCAACATGATGGATGCCGCGCGTCGTCGCGGCATCGTCATCGACGTGCCGGAACTGGCGCGACGCCTGGGCATTCCCGTGGTGGAAACCGTTGCGGTGAAACGCGACGGCGTAAGAGCGCTGATCGCCCAGGTGGACGGTGAGATTCCGCAGGCCGCGCCCGCGCAGTCCGATGACGCCGAAAGCCGCGCCGATCTGCATGTGCAGGTGCGCGAGCTGATGACAGCCACCGTGACCATGCCGCGCGCCACGGCGGAGATCGACGACGCGCTCGACCGCTGGGCGCTGCATCCCGTGTTCGGCCTGGCCATTCTTGCCCTGGTGATGTTCCTGGTGTTCCAGGCGGTGTATGCCGCCGGCAAGCCGATGACCGATCTGATCGGCGACGGCTTCGGCTGGCTGGGCGAGCACGCCACCGCGTGGATGCCGGCCGGTCCGCTGCAGAGCCTGCTGGTCGACGGCGTGTTCGGCGGCCTCGGCACGGTGATCGGCTTCCTGCCGGAAATCCTGGTGCTGTTTTTCTTCATCCTGGTGCTGGAGGAGTCCGGCTACCTGCCGCGCGCAGCCTTCCTGCTCGATCGCCTGATGGTGTCGGTGGGGCTGACCGGGCGTTCCTTTATTCCGCTGCTTTCCAGCTTCGCCTGCGCCATTCCCGGCATTATGGGCACGCGCAGCATCACCGACCCACGCGATCGCCTGTCGACGATCCTCGTCGCGCCGTTGATGACGTGTTCCGCGCGTCTTCCCGTCTATGCGCTGTTGATCGGTGCGTTCATACCCACTCATCGCGTGCTGGGCATCTTCAACCTGCAGGGCCTGGTGCTGTTCGCGTTGTATGCGGCAGGCATTCTTGGCGCGATGCTGGTGGGCTGGGTGATGAAGAAGCTGCGCCGCGATCGCAGTGAGCACGCATTGCTGATGGAGCTGCCGTCGTATCGGCTGCCCAAGCTGCGCGATGTGGGACTGGGCTTGTGGGAGCGCGGCACGATCTTTCTCAAGCGACTCACCGGCATCATCCTCGGCCTGACCGTGCTGATGTGGTTTCTGTCCACGTTCCCGTCGCCGCCGGCAGGCGCCACCGGTCCCGCGATCGACTACAGCTTCGCTGGTTACATGGGTCGCGGCCTGCAATTCATCTTTGCGCCGCTGGGTTTCAACTGGCAGATCAGCGTGTCGTTGATTCCCGCATTTGCCGCGCGTGAAACCGCCGTGGCCGCGCTCGCCACGGTGTATGCGGTCGGTGGCGACGGTGCCGATGGCGCCGGCCTGGCGCAGGCGCTGGCGGCCAACTTCTCGCTGGCCAGCGCGTTGTCCTTGCTGGTGTGGTTCGCGTTTGCGCCGCAGTGCATGTCCACGCTGGCGGTGATCCGCCGCGAGACCAACTCGTGGCGCAACGTGGGCATCTCGTTTGGCTACATGTTCGTGGTGGCGTATATCGCCTCGTTCCTCACTTACCAGATCACAAGCTGGCTGACATGAGTACTGGGTTGCTCGTGCAATACGTGATCATCGGCGCGATCGTGCTGATCAGCGCATGGATCACGCTACGTAAACTGGCGCCGAAGTTGACCAGCCGCTGGCTGGCATCGCTGGCGCTGCGTCTTGACCGGCAGGGCAGCGCGGCATGGCAGCGTGCGCTGGCACACCGCCTGCAGCCCAAGCAGTCCAGCGGCAATTGCAGCGATGGTTGCGATACCTGTGGCTCTTGCGGTCCCAAGCCGCCGGCTGCCGCGCGCGACGTGCAGCCTCTTCATTTCCGTCCGCGCGGCAAGTAGCAACTTACTGACGGTTCCCCGGCAGCTCCATCGGCGGATTGATCTTGTGCGTTGCCGGGTCGTCCGACTTGACCGGCGTAAGAATGCCCACCGTCACCGTGCCCGAGAGCAGGTAAGAGGCGAACTTCGGATCGTACGGGTCATCGCTGGCGCGCAACTGTTCATAGGCGATGACGCCATCCGTCTGATGCACGCCGGTGACTTCACCGGCGGTGAAGGCTTGCATGCCACCGTTGCCAACGTCATAGCTGATCGGCGACTCGTGACTGTTTCTGCCGGTGGTGCCGCCCACGACCAGATGTGGCGCTGCCGAGCCCACGCGCGAGCCGGTCGCCGACATCAGCACCTCACGCCAGCGCGCCTTGGCCCGCACCAGTGCGGTGGCGTCGCCATAAGTCGGCAACAGTTCGCGCCATATCACATTCGCCTGTTCGAACTGCTCCGGCGTCATGTTCGCGTAGAGCAATTGCTTGGCGTAGACGTACTGCGTTTCGTTGCGCTCGGCGGCCAGTGCGAACCAGGCCATGGCACGCGGCAGGTCGACCGGCGAGCCGTGGCCGTTGAGATACATCACGCCAAGGTTGTATTCGGCCGGCTTGTACGCCCAAGAGGCCGACACCTTGTACATCGCGATGGCGTGCTCGTAGTCATGTTTCTGGTTGGCCAGCGCGCCCAGGTAGAAGAAGTATTCGCCCGGACGGCCATCGTCCTCGGGCCGATTGAACGGATCGGTGCGGCTGGTGGGAACGTCCGGCGTGGCCCGGTAGCTCACCACTTTCGGCGGCGGCGCCTTCGTGTCGATGGGGATGGTGGGCAGCGCAGTGTCCGTGGCATGCAGGGCAGGGGAGAGCCATAACCCGGCCAGCAGGATGGCGGAGAACGGCGCTTGCAACAGGTGATTTCGCACGGTCATGGCGACACCTCGCATCGTCTGCCTGGGGTGGAGCAGCGAGTCGAAATTACTCCCAACCGTGGCGCCATTCAATCGCATGGTTGCCGGTGGCGCATCGCAGGAATGCGCGCCGGCAACCTGCTCGATCGCCCACCCCGTCAGCGATGGGGGAGTTGTTCGTAGCGCGCCAGCAGATGGCTGAAGACCGGCCAGAACGGCTGCGGCAAATGGCCGTCCAGACGATCCTCCAGGATATTGAGGTGGGTATGCCAGCCGCCGCTGACGCCGGCGATATCGGCGGCCTTGAGTTTGCTGTGCGTCACCGTGAGGCGAACCTGTTCACCAGCGGGTGCGAGCTCGAAGCTGACTTCCGAAGGCTCCTGTGCATCGCCCCAGGAGATCGCCAGCAGGGTTGGCGGCTCGCAGGCGATGACGCGGTGATGGGTGGTCTTGCCAGCAGCGATCGATGCGAATCGGGCTGGCGGCGGCAGCGGCGTCTGCGACAGTTGGGCGTGATCGAAGCGCAGCTGGAATTCGCTGCCCACGCGTTGTTCCATCGTGCCGCTGCCCAGCCATTGCGCGCGCTTGTCCGATTCGGTGAGGTAGGACCACACGCGCTCGATCGGTCCCGGCAGCAGGCGTTCGAAACGCGCCGTGTCTGCGGCAAGCAACTGGCGCGGGGGATCGCGCTGCAGCTTTTGTGCGAGCTTCGCGAGGATGCCACCCCAGCCTTCCTGCGTCGCTTCGGCCCATTCCGGCAGCACGCCTTCATGCAGCATGCGCAGTTCGCAACCGGACCCGGACGGGACGATGTCGATGCTGACCTTCGTAGTGGCCTGGGAATACTTGGGCACGGCAAAGGTGAAGACGAGCCGCCGCGGCCGATCGATTTCCAGATACTCGCCGACATGCTCGACGTCTTCGCCATCGCGCCTGTCGATAAAACTGAAATGGCCACCGACGCGCGCGTCGATATCCACTTTCACCATCTCGCCGTTTGGCGCGGAATAGAGCCAGCGGCCAGCGGTGGCGGGATCGAGCCATGCATCGAAGACGCGTTCCGGGCTGGCGTCGAAATGGCGGGAGATGCGCAGGGTTCGTAGCGTGCTCATCGACAATTACCTTTTGGGCAGGGCGCTGTCCTCGGCCTTGAGCAAGGCCTCGAGCGCATCGAGTTTGCGGTTCCAGAACTGCTCGTAGAAGCGCAGCCATTCATCGGCGGCAGCGAGCGGCCCCGGTTCCAGACGACAGATATGGGTGCGACCCTTGACCAGACGGCGCACCAGGCCCGCGCGCTCCAGCACCTTCACATGCTTGGAGGCTGCGGCCAGCGACATCGCGAACGGCGCGGCCAGTTCGCCGATATTGCGGTCGCCGTTGGCCAGGCTGCGCAACATGGCGCGGCGGGTGCCGTCGGTGAGGGCCTGGAAGACGGTGTCCAGGGTGGGCATCGGATATTCAACCATGGAGTTGAATATCCACCTCGCTCAGTCGAATGTCAACCGTTTGGTTGAATGTGGGCCGACCAGGCCTTGTGCGTGCCCTCGGTGCGGATGAGACGACAGATCGCTAAACTCGCGCGGTTACTCAGGAGCCACCCATGCAGCACACGCCCAACACCGAGACGGCCGTGCCCGACGGCGATCTCTCCGATGTGATCATTTCGCCGACGCATGTCCACCATCCGGCCGGCCACAACGTGGTCGACACCTTGGACATCGCCGGACACGACGAAGTGGATCACGAGACCGCCTTGCGCGAGTCCTCGTTGCGCGTTCCGCGCTGAATGCCTCAAGCGTGACCTAAACTCGTTCGCCTGCCCTTGTGGCCAGGCGAACGTTGACGCTTACATGCGGAACACGCCGTAGCGCTGCGGTTCGATCGGCGCATTGAGCGAGGCGGAAATCGCCAGGCCGAGCACGCGGCGGGTATCAGCTGGATCGATGATGCCGTCATCCCACAGGCGCGCGCTGGCGTAGTAGGGGTGGCCCTGGCGTTCGTACTGGTCGCGGATCGGCGCCTTGAACGCTTCTTCTTCCTCCGCGCTCCAGCTTTTGCCGCTCGCTTCGATGCCGTCACGGCGCACCGTCGCCAGCACCGAGGCGGCCTGCTCGCCGCCCATCACGCTGATGCGCGCGTTTGGCCACATCCACAGGAAGCGTGCGCCGTACGCGCGGCCGCACATGGCGTAATTGCCGGCGCCGAAGCTGCCACCGATCACCACGGTGAACTTGGGCACGTGCGAGCACGCCACCGCGGTCACCATCTTGGCGCCGTCCTTGGCGATGCCCGCGTTCTCGTATTTCTTGCCGACCATGAAGCCGGTGATGTTCTGCAGGAATACCAGCGGCACGTTGCGCTGGTTGCACAGTTCGATGAAGTGCGCGCCCTTGAGCGCCGACTCGGAGAACAGGATGCCGTTGTTGGCGATGACGCCCACCGGATAGCCGTGGATATGCGCAAAGCCGCATACCAGGGTCTTGCCGTAGCGGGCCTTGAACTCGTGGAACTCCGAGCCGTCCACGATGCGTGCGATGACCTCGCGGATATCGAACGGGCGTCGGCTATCCTGCGGGATCACTCCGTACAGTTCCTCGGCGGCGTGCAGCGGCTCGCAGGGCGCGCGCAGGGCCAGCGGCATGTCTTTCTTGCGGTTGAGGCTGGCGACGATGTCCCGCGCGATGGAGAGCGCGTGCGCGTCGTTCTCGGCATAGTGATCGGCGACACCCGAAATAGACGTATGGACATCCGCGCCGCCCAGCGCCTCGGCATCGACCACTTCGCCGGTGGCGGCCTTCACCAGCGGCGGGCCACCCAGGAAGATCGTGCCCTGCTCGCGCACGATGATGGTCTCGTCACTCATCGCCGGCACATAGGCGCCACCGGCAGTGCAGGAACCCATCACCACGGCGATCTGCGGAATGCCCAGGCCCGACATGCGTGCCTGGTTGTAGAAAATGCGGCCGAAGTGCTCCTTGTCCGGAAACACCTCGTCCTGCAGCGGCAGGAAGGCGCCGCCGGAGTCGACCAGGTAGATGCAGGGCAGGCGGTTTTCCAGCGCGACTTCCTGCGCCCGCAGATGTTTCTTCACCGTGATCGGGAAATAGGTGCCGCCCTTGACCGTGGCGTCGTTGGCGACCACGACCACTTCCAGGCCATTGACCCGGCCGATGCCGGTGATGATGCCGGCTGCCGGCGCGGCATCGTCGTACATGCCATGGGCGGCCAGTGGCGAGAGCTCGAGGAAGGGCGAGCCCGGATCGAGCAGGGCGCGGATGCGTTCGCGCGGCAGCAGCTTGCCGCGGGCCGTGTGCTTGGCGCGGGCCTTCTCGCCGCCGCCTTCCGCACTGCGAGCCAGCTCACGGTGCAGGTCGTCCACCAGTCCCTTCAGCTGCGCGCTGCTCGCCTGGAAATCCGGGGCGCGGGGGTCGATCTGCGACGCAATGACACTCATGGGCTCAGGCTGCCTTGGTGGGGAGCGTCGATCATAGCGGCCCATGGCCGAGGGCTAAATCGGCGTCGCAGCATAGAAGGGGCACGTACTTTCACTTACGCACAAAGACTGGCCGCTGCTTTTGCATGGGGCAAAAAAAAACCGGCCGCACAAGGCGGCCGGTTTTAGAAGTACACGAGTGTACTTAGTGACCAGCGGTCGAAGCAGCAGCCGGAGCAGCAGCGGTCGAAGCCGGGGTCGGCGCAGGCTGTTCGGCCGGAGCAGCAGCGGTCGAAGCGGGAGCTGCGGCCGGAGCCTCTGCCGGAGCAGCAGCAGCCTTCTGAGCCTGGTCAGCAGCCTGCTGAGCCTGGTCAGCCGACTTCTGAGCGTCCTGCGCGGAATCCTGCGCGCCGTTGCTGCAAGCCGCCAGCAGCGCGACGAGCGCAGAGGCGAGAAGGGTACGCGTGAACTTCATGTTGAATCTCCTTTGCCGTGGAATGCCGTTTGGCGGGCGTATTAATAGCGCTTTCGCGGAAAATCCGCCACATCTTTGTGTGAACGGGCAAAAATGGTTAACCCCGCTTTCATCGGCGGCCACCGGTGGGACCGCCAATCAAGGGCTTAGTCGAGCAGTTCCACCGCAACGGCCGTGGCTTCGCCACCACCAATGCACAGCGACGCCACGCCGCGCTTGAGGCCGCGGGTCTTCAAAGCATTGAGCAGGGTGACCACCAGGCGGGCACCGCTGGCGCCGATCGGATGGCCCAATGCACAGGCGCCGCCGTTGACGTTGATCTTGTCGCGCGCGATGTCCAGCTCACGCATCGCAGCCATGGCCACCACGGCGAAGGCTTCGTTGACTTCGAACAAGTCGACGTCGCTGGCCTTCCAGCCGGCCTTCTCCAACACCTTATGCAGTGCACCGACCGGCGCGGTGGTGAACCACTCCGGTTCCTGCGAATGGGTCGCGTGGGAGACGATGCGAGCGAGGGGCTTGAGCCCACGCGTCTTTGCGTCATCGGCTGACAACAGCACCAGTGCGGCGGCGCCATCGGAGATGCTCGAAGAGCTGGCAGCCGTGATGGTGCCATTCTCCTTGCGGAACGCCGGCTTCAGCGACGAGATCTTGCTGGTGTCCGAACGGCCCGGCTGCTCATCGGTGTCGACGGTGATGTCGCCCTTGCGGCTGGAGACGGTGACCGGAACGATTTCGCCGGCGAATGCGCCGTTCGCCTGGGCGGCCTTGGCGCGGTCCACCGACTCCTTCGAATAGGTGTCCTGCTCCTCGCGGGTAAAGTGGTACTTGTCGGCGCACAGCTCGCCGAACACACCCATGGCCTTGCCGTCGTACGGGTTGGTGAGGCCATCCCACGCCATGTGGTCGACCAGGGTGCCATCGCCGTAGCGGATGCCGGTGCGCGCATTGACCATATGCGGTGCATTGGTCATCGACTCCATGCCGCCAGCGACCACCACCGAGGCCGAACCGGCCTTGATCAGGTCATGGCCCAGCATCAGGGCCTTCATGCCCGAGCCGCAGACCTTGTTGATGGTGGTGCAACCGACGGCCACCGGCAGGCCGGCGCCCAGGGAGGCCTGGCGGGCAGGGGCCTGGCCGAGGTTGGCCGGCAGCACGCAACCCATGATGACTTCGCTGACATCGGCGGGGGCCAGTCCGGACTGCTCGATCGCGGCACGGATGGCGGTGGCACCCAGGGTGGGGGTGGGTACGCCGGTGAACTGGCCGAGGAAGGAGCCAATGGCAGTGCGCTTGGCACCGACGATGACAACGCTGACGTCCGACATGGGGATCTCCGCAAGTACTTGATGGGGCGAGGCCCCGGTTTAATCCGAGAATTATCGCAGCCCGCCAGTAACCGGGGCAAACCGGCCCTCTTTGCGATACCAGCGGGATCTTGCAGGCATTTAGTTGCGATTTCGTTGTGCAAATATGGAGGCGCGCGTGGCCAATACCAGGGAGACGCGCGCAGGGCAGTCATCTTGAACGTGATTCAGTGGGGCGGGGGCCTTATGAATACGGTGATGCAGGGGTTTCGGTACCGTCGTGGCGCGGTATGGGTCTGCCTGGCTCTGGGGCTGAGCGCCTGCGGAGGCGGCGGTGGTGGCAACACCAGACCCTCGCCGCCGGCACCCGCGCCGGCTCCGGCGCCGCCACCGGCCTCCACCGCGCCGCCACCGCCGGTCGATGCGCAATTGACGCTCACCAACACCAATGCTGCGCACGCCGCCGGCTACACCGGGGCGGGCGTCACCATCGGCGTGGTCGATACCGGCGTGACCTCCACCCACCCGGCTTTGGCGGGGCGCGTGATCAAGGAACTCACCTACGTCAATCCCGCCACCAACAACCTCAAGGTGGATGACGTCAACGGCCACGGCACCTACGTAGCCGAGATTGCCGCGGGCAAACCGTTTGGCCAGTTCGTCGGCGGCATCGCCCCGGGCGCGAACATCGTGTCGGCACGCATCATCGACGACAGCGCGCCCGACGATAATGGCTCCACGCCACCGGCGCCGGTGAATTCGTCCGATGCGATACCGCTGAGCCAGGTCAATGCCGATCTGATCGCCAACGGCGTCAGGGTGATGAACAACTCCTGGGGCGGCATCAGCTGGAGCGCCAGCGACACCGCCACCACCCAGGGTTTCCACGACGCGTACAACACCTTCATCAATAGCTGGGGCGGCCTGGTGGTGTTTGCGGCGGGCAATGATTCGCAGGCCAATCCCAGCAGCATCGCGGCGCTGCCAAGCCTGGCGCCGGATCTGGCGAAGGGCTGGCTCACCGTGGTGGCAATCAACAGCAACAGCCCCACTCAATTGGACAGCTATTCGAACCGATGCGGCATCGCGATGAACTACTGCCTGGCCGCGCCCGGCGATGTGATCGTGAGCGGCAAGAGCGATACCAGCACGGCCAATGAGACCTACTGGATTGTCGAAGGCACCTCGCTGGCGGCGCCGCAAGTCTCCGGCGCGGCTGCCCTGGTGTGGCAGGCCTACCCCTATTTCAACAACGATCTGGTGCGCCAGACCTTGCTCGGTACCGCCGATCCCTTGGGCGGCTCGCAGCCGAACGCCACCTTTGGCTACGGCGAGCTCGACGTGGGCAAGGCGGTCAATGGGCCGGAACAATTCAACTGGGGCGACGTCACTGTCAGCTTCAGCGGCAGCTCAAGCTGGAACAATCCCATCTCCGGCGCCGGCGGCCTGATCAAGCAGGGCACGGGCACGCTGACGCTGACCCAGCCGTCCAGTTATACCGGGTTGACCCAGGTGCAGGGCGGCATGCTGGTGGCTGCATCGTTGGCATCGAGCGTGAGCATTGGCGCCCAAGGCGTGTTGAGCGGTACACCATCCATAGCCGGATCAGTCACCAATGCCGGCGTGCTGGCGGTGGCCGGTACCGATGTCAACGTGGCCGGCAACTATGCGCAACAGGCGGGCAGTCGGCTGGCGGTATCGCTGGGCTCGGCGTTGCGGGTCGGTGGCGCGGCCACGCTGAGCGGTGGCGATCTTTACGTCACGGGCATCAATTCGGGCTATCAGGCCAATGCGCATACGGACGTGTTGACGGCCAAGGCCGGCATCTCCGGCACGTTCTCCGCATTGGACGTGGCCACCGGCGTATTGCTCAGCGCCACGCTCAACTACAACAGCACGGACGCGTGGTTGAACGTGGCCCAGGTGCAAGCCTCGGCGGTGACGGGCATGACGTATACGCCGGCCTCGTTTGGCGCCGCGCAGCGCATCGATGGCGCGTTCAATCAGATCAACACGCAGGTGAGCTCGGGCACCACCGTCACCGGCCATCCGCTGCCGACCTCGTTCATCAATGGCGCAGCAAGCCTGCAGCAAACCGCAACGACCGCTGCCTTGCAGCAGTCGTTGAATTCACTGTCGGGCCAGCTGCACGCGGCGAGCGCAGCGATGACTTTCGATGCGATGGATGCAGGGACGCGTGCGCTATCGCAACGCTTCGACCAACTGGGCGAGGTCTATACCGCCGGCGGCTGGACGCAGACGCTGGGTAGCTACGGCAGCATGAATCGCAGTGGCTACAACAGCGTGGGCTATGACCTTAACGGCTGGATGGCCGGCCAGGATCGCCGCGTGGGCAGCAATGGGGTCATGGGTTTTGCGGTGAGCCAAAGCCAGGATCTGGGACGCCTCGACGAATTCGCCGACCAGGGCCGCAGCCGCGCGGTGGAAGGCATGCTTTACGGTGGTTTCGTACAGAACCAGTGGTATGCGATGGGACGGCTGGGCATGGGCTCGTATCGCGAGGACATGCGGCGCCATCTCGAGCTGGGCAGCGATGTGGAAAGCGTCGCCAGCGATACCAACGGTACCTACGACATTGCCTATGGCGAAAGCGGCTACCGGATGCAGTGGGGCAGTGTGCGCATAACGCCGTATGCCAATCTGCAATACGCCAATATCCGCACCGATGGTTTCGACGAACTCGGCGGTGCCGGCTTCGGATTGAAAGCCGCGTCGCAGACGATCGAGCGCTGGCAGGCAGGCGCCGGCCTGCGCGCGGGCCGCGACTGGTCGTTGCCGGGCGGCGGCAGCTTGAGCGTGCAGGCGCACATGCTTTGGCAGCGCGCCTTCAGCATGCGCGGCGATGTGCTTGATGCGAGTTTTGCAGTGCTCAATCAATGGGCGCCGGTCGGTGGCATCGGCCTGTCCCGCTATGGCGGCGAGGCCGGACTCAGTGTGGACTGGGCGATCTCGCATCGCTCCCGCCTGTCGCTGGGAATGGATCAGTACGTCGCCGAGCATGAGCACGGCAGGATGGACACGCTGGCCTATCGCCTGTCGTTCTGACCCCGAATGAGGCGCGGTTCTACCGGCCCGCATCTCTGCGATGCGGGCTTTTTCATCCTGTGAACCTCTAGGAATTTTTCGCACCATGTTGTGCGAAGATTAGTCAGGGAGGTGCTGGCGGAGTCCAGGTAACAGGCCGCCGCGCCATGGATGCAAGGGATGCCCTAAGGGGGCGCAGGGGGAACAATGGAGAGTGGTCTGGGCGGAATGCGTTTCCGCCAGGTTTCCGTATTGGTATGGATGGCGCTGGGCCTCAGTGCCTGCGGTGGCGGCGGCAACGGCAATGTGAAGCCGGCCCCTGCCTATACACCACCGGGGCCGGGCTATTCGCCGCCTGGATCGGGTTATTCTCCGCCCACGGGTCCAGGGTCCGGTGGCAGCACGCCACCGCCAACAACACCGCCCACCACGCCGCCGCTCACGCAGCCGCCGCTCGATGCGCAGCTGTCGTTGACCAATACCTATGCCGCCCGCAGTGCCGGCTTCACTGGCACAGGCGTGACCATCGGCGTGGTCGACAGCGGCATCATGCGCAACCACCCGGCGCTGGCGGGCAAGGTCACCCAGGAATTGACCTATATCAACCCGGCGACCAACAACCTGTCGGTGGACGATGTCGTCGGCCACGGTACCTGGGTTTCGGAAATTGCCGCCGGCAGCGCCTTCGGCAAATTCGCGGGCGGCATTGCACCGGGCGCCAGCCTCGTGTCGGCACGCATCATCTCCGACAAGGCGCCCGACGATGACGGATCGACGCCGCCGTCCACGGTATCGGGGCAGGATGCCGTGCCGTTCGGTTACATCAATCAGGATTTGATCAATGCCGGCGTGAAGGTGATGAACAACTCCTGGGGTGGCATTACCTGGGACGCGAGCGACACCGCCACGACCAAGGGCTTCCACGATGCGTACGCGCCGTTCGTCAACGGCGGCGGCCTGGTGGTGTTTGCGGCAGGCAATGATTCACTGCCCAATCCCAGCACCATCGCCGCGCTGCCCAGCATGTCGGGCGCGGAGGATCTGCAGAAAGGCTGGCTGGCCGTCGTCGCCCTGGACAGCAGCAACCCCACGCAGCTGGCGAGTTATTCGAACAAGTGCGGCGTGGCCATGAACTACTGCCTGGCCGCGCCGGGCAACGTGGTTGTCAGCGGCAAGGACGACACCACCAGCAACCAGACTTACTGGATCGTCGAAGGCACTTCGCTGTCTGCGCCTGCCGTATCCGGTGCGGCAGCGGTGGTGTGGCAGGCGTTTCCGTACTTCACGAATGACCAGGTGCGCCAGACTCTGCTGGGCACGGCGGACGATCTGGGTGCGCCAGGCGTGGACTCCACCTTCGGTTATGGCGAGCTCGACGTGGGCAAGGCCATCCTGGGTCCGGCCAAGTTCGACTGGGGCAACTTCGACGTCACGCTCAACATCAACTCCACCTGGGGCAATGCGATCAGTGGTAGCGGCGGTCTGACCAAAGACGGCACCGGCACGCTGACGCTGACTCAGGACCCGAGCTATACCGGCGACACGTTCATCGAGCACGGTGCGCTGGTTGCACCGTCGATTGCCGGCAACCTCTACATCGACCATGTCGATGCGATCATGAGCGGCGCGCACAGCTTCGGTGCGGACGTCCAGAACCTGGGCACGCTGGTGGTGGCCGGCGGCGACGTACATATCAGCGGCAGCTACTACCAGGGCTTCACTGCCACGGACGGCCAAACCGGTCGACTCGCGCTGGAGTTGGGGCGTTCGCTCAATATCGATGGCCAGGCCGTGCTCGTTGGCGGCAATCTTTATGTGATTGGCGCCATGCAAGGCTATGTGGCCAACTCGCACACCAACGTGCTCACCGCCAAGGGTGGACTCACGGGCCAGTTCACCGGGCTGGATGTGGCCTCCGGCGTGCTGCTCGCGGCCACGCTCAACTACGACAGCAATAGCGCATGGCTTAACGTGACCCAGGTGCAGGCCAGTGCCGTCAATGGCATGACCTACACCACCGCTTCGTATGGTGCTGCACAGCGCGTCGACAATGCCTTTGGCGCAATCAACTCCCAGCTGGGGCAGGGCACGCCACCGATCGGCGGCACGCCGGTAGGCACGGACTTCATGCATGGCGCGGCCAGCCTGCAGCAGACGCAGACCACCGCGGCCTTGCAGCAGTCGCTGGAAAGCCTTTCGGGCCAGCTGCACGCCGCCAGTGCGGCGATGACCTTCGAAGCGATCGATGCCGGTACGCGTGCGCTGTCGGATCATTTCGACGGGCTGGTCGACACGCGAACGACCGGCGGCTGGGCGCAGACGCTCGGTTACCACGGCAGCATGAGCCGCAGCGGCTACGGCGATGTGGGCTACGACCTCAGCGGATGGATGGCCGGCCAGGACCGCAAGCTCGGCAGCAACGGCGTGCTGGGTTTTGCCGTGAGCCAGAGCCAGGGCCTGGGCCGTCTCGCTGAATTCGCGGACCAGGGCCAGAGCAATGCCGTCGAAGGCATGCTTTACGGTGGCGTCATGCAGGACAACTGGTACAGCATGGGTCGACTCGGTTACGGCACGTACCGGGAGAATATGCGCCGTCACCTTGAGCTCGGCAGCGATGTGTCAGGCGTGGCCAGCGATACCAACGGCCGCTACACCGTGGCTTATGGCGAAAGCGGCCTGCGTACCTCGTTCGGCGGCATCCAGGTCACGCCGTACGCCAACATGCAGTACGCGCACATCCAGCGCGATGGCTTCAATGAACTGGGCGGCTACGGCTTCGGCCTGAAGAGCGGCGAGCAGGATGTGGAGCGTTGGCAGGCCGGCTTCGGCGTGCGTGCGGGCCATACCTGGTCGCTCGCCGGTGGCGGCAGCCTCGGCCTTCAGGCGCGCGCGCAATGGCAGCAGGCCTTTGCCATGCATGGTGACGTGTTCGACGCGAGCTTCACTGGTGTTGACCAGTGGGCGCCTGTCGGTGGCGTGGGGTTGTCGCGCTATGAAGGTCAGGTGGGCTTGTCGCTCGACTGGACGATGTCGGCGCGTTCTAGTCTGCAGTTTGGGATGGATCAGTATTTTGGGCAGAACAGCCAGGGGATGATGGGGATGCTCAATTATCGGCTGAATTTCTGACGTAGCTCTCTCTCCCTCTCCCCGTCGGGGAGAGGGTTGGGGTGAGGGGCGGGTGCTCGCGGGAACGGTTCTATTCCGTGGTGCGCTGGCAAGAATCGTTCGTCATCCCGGCGCACGCCGGGATCCAGTGGCGGTGGGCCGCGATCGTCGCGCTACCGCCAGCGTGCCGCCTACGACGCGAAGCTAGTCCCTGTGGGACGCGGCGGGCGTTTCGAACGGCTGCCGCCGCTCGAGTCACTTTTCTTTTGCTGGCCCAAAAGATCCCACGGGACTAGCTTCGCGTCGAAAGTAACCCAAAGAAAATGGCCGGATAACGCCGGCAGCATTGTGTTGGGATAAGCCCGAACGCTCGAGGCGCGTCGCTGCGGGACAACCTCCGAGGGTACACAGGGGATACTTCAAAGCGCTGCGCAACGCGCCCGAATCGCTGAGGACTTAAAGCGGGCCTCGCTGCGCATCGGCTTTGGCCGCACATGGCACTTGATCCCGCGCCTGGCGCTTGTCTGTGGGAGCGCACCCTGTGCGCGACAGCCACGCTGTGGTGTACCGCTCCGTAGGTTTGTCGCGCACAGGGTGCGCTCCCACAGACAAGCGGCTCGCATGGTTGAAACCGTGAGCCACGGCGCGGGTGCTCCCTTGTAGGAGCGCACTTGTGCGCGACCGCCGCGCTGGGGTGTATCGCTCCGTAGGCTGGTCGCGCACAAGGTGCGCTCCTACAACAGCCCCGGTAACTCCATGCACTTCACTTCACCCACTTCCCGTCGGGAAGTGGGACTGCCTTTTCGCAAACGCCAGCTGTCACGCCTTGCCGTGAAACAACTCGCGTCCGATCAGCATGCGGCGGATCTCGTTGGTACCTGCGCCGATTTCATAGAGCTTTGCATCGCGCAACAAGCGGCCTGCCGGGAACTCGTTGATGTAGCCGTTGCCGCCGAGCGTCTGGATCGCTTCCAGCGCCACCTTCACCGCGTTCTCCGATGCATTGAGCAGGCAAGCGGCGGGGTCGATGCGTGACTTCACGTTGTGGTCGAACTGCTGGGCGACCATGTATGCGAAACCGCGGGAACTCTGCAGAGCGGTGTACATGTCGGCAATCTTGGCCTGCATCACGCCGAACGTGCCGATGGGGGCATTGAACTGCTTGCGCTCGCGCACGTAGGGCAGGGAGATGTCGAGCGCCGCCTGCATCAGTCCGATGGGGCCGCCCGACAGCACCAGGCGCTCGGTGTCGAGGCCGCTCATCAGCACGCGTACGCCCTCGTTCACTTCACCAACGATGTTCTCTTCCGGAATCTCGCAATCCTCGAACACCAGCTCGCAGGTGTTGGAGCCACGCATGCCGAGCTTGTCGAGCTTTTGCGCGGTGCTGAAGCCCTTCATGCCTTTTTCGACGATGAAGGCCGTCATGCAGCGGCTGCCTGCCGGACGCGGAGCGGTGCGCATGTAGACCAGCAGCACGTCGGCATCGGGGCCGTTGGTGATCCACATCTTGGAGCCGTTGGCGACCCACACGTCGCCCTTCTTCTCCGCCTTGCAGCTCATCGAGCCGACGACATCGGAACCGGCGCCCGGTTCGCTCATCGCCAGCGCGCCAACGTACTCGCCCGAACAAAGCTTGGGGATGTACTTGCGACGCTGTGCTTCGTTGCCGTTGTGGAAAATGTTCTGCACGCACAGATTGGAGTGCGCGCCATAGGAAAGACCGACCGAGCCGGACGCGCGCGAGATTTCCTCCATCGCCACCATGTGCGCGAGGAAGCCCATGCCGGTGCCGCCGTATTCTTCCGGAATGGTGATGCCGAGCAGGCCCATGTCGCCGAACTTGCGCCACAGGTCGGCGGGAAACAGGTTCTCGCGATCGATGTGGTCAGCGCGGGGAGCGATCTCCTTCTCGGCGAACGCGTGCACGCTGTCACGCAACAGATCGATCTCTTCACCCAGTGGAAACGGACGCATGCCTTCAAACTCCGGAATTGCGGAAGATCTCCATGGTACCGCGGCGGCCTTAACAAGCCGTTGCGCGACGCACAAGCCCTCGGGGGTCAGGCATCGGAGGTATTGAGTGTATTCGCCAGCTCGGCAAGCCGGTCGCGCTGGACCAGTACCTGCGCAAGCTGGCCTAGCGCGAGGCGGGCTGCATCGTCGTCGGCGCTCGCGGCGAAGGGCTCCAGCCATGCGGCATCGTCGGTGGTGACCTGCGCCGTGAGACCGTTGGCCAGCGCATCACCCAGTTGCGCCAGCGCCTTGACCGCAGCGTCACCGGCGCGAACCACGGCGTCGCGCGCTGCCGTCGATGCAATGATTTGGCGATTGGCGCCGAGCGCAGACAGCTGCCCCAGCAAGGTATGCGCCGCCGACTGAAATCGCAGCAGGCTTTCCGTGCCGCGGCTGTGGCGCCCTGGTTCGCGCAGCATGTTGGCGAGGACGGCGCTAAGCGTGGCGTTGGCGTTGTGCGCGTCGCGACGGGCAATGCGATAGTTCAGATCGTCACGACGACCGCTGGCGTACTGCGCGATGATCTGTTCGAGATAGCGCGCATCGCCACGCACGGTATCGGACAGCACCTCGTCGAAGCGGCGTCCCTGCCAGTCGGGCAGTACCAGACGCATGGCCAGCGCGGCGATGGCCGTGCCGATCAAGGTGTCCAGCAGGCGCGGCCACATCACGTCGTAACCGCTGCCTACCTGGTTGAAGCACAGCACCACGAACAGCGTGATGGCGGCTGTCGCGGTGGTGTAGCGGCGCAGTCGTGCCGCGAAAAAAATCACGCCCGACAGCACCACCAGCGGCATCTGCCATGGGCCGAACGGCAGCAGCTTCAACGTGGCCCAGCCGAGCACGAGGCCGACGACGGTACCCAGCACGCGCTGCACGAGCCGCAACTGGGTGGCGCCATAGCTGGGCTGGCACACCAGCAGGGTGGTCAACAGGATCCAATAGCCATGCCGCGGATGCATCGCAAGCAGCACCGCATAACCCACCAGCAGCGCCAGCGCTAGGCGCACGCCATGGCGAAAGCGAAACGACCGCGGCGTCAACTGGATGCGGATGCGTTCCCACGCATCGGTGATCGACTGCGGACCCGGGTGTTGCAGCAGTCGTTCCGAACGACTGCCGCTGAGTCCATGCGGCGCATGACTGGCCAGCAGTTGCTGGATCGAAGCGAGATTGCGCACCAGTGCATCCACCGCGCGCAGCAGATGTGCCGGTGGTGGTTTGGCTTGCTCGCGCAACGCGTCGAGCGCGCTGTGCAGATCGCTCACCGTGGCGACACTGTCGGCACGGTTCGTGGCGGTGGGCTTGGTGTGAAAACGCAGCGCCTCGGCTCGCTGACGGCAGGTTTGTGCTTCCAGCCGCAGCAGGTGTTCGCAGCGGAACAAGACGTCGCTATGAAATAGGGCCTCGGCCAACGCATCGTAGGGGTAATGGGCGGAACTGATGCGCTCGTGGATGTCCTGCGCGAGGAAGTACATCTGCAGTCGCGCGGCCATGGCGCCGCGGGGGCGGCGTGCACCGATGCGATCGACCAGCATCAGTCGCGTGTCGTTGAGCGCTTCCACCACCCGTTCGTTCTGCATCGCCAGCGCCCATTGCATCGCTTCGCGATCGACGCCGTGGACGGGTGTAAAGAGTGCCGCCTTGCCTTCCATGCAATCGGCCAGCGCATCGAACAACCGCGCCAGCGACAGGCGTAGCGCCTGCTGCGGCGCCAGCACACTCCACAGCAACGACAGCACGCCATACCAGGACGCGCCCGCCAGGAGCAGGGCGGGCTGATACCACCAGGGGCCACTGACCGCCTGGTCGGCGCCAATCATGGTGTACACCGCCAGCAGCAGCGTCGCGCCAGCCACCGTGGCGTAGCGCTCGCTCGCGGCGCCCAGCATCACCAGGGCGAAGGTGGACAGCGGCAAGCCGATGGCAAACAGCGCGGGGTAGGGAAACAACCATTGCACGGCCATCGCCGAGAACGCGAAGCAGGCCAGCGTCAGCAGCAAGGTGGTGAGGCGGCTGCGCCAGTGGTCCTCGGTCTCGGCCAGTGCACAGGCGATGATGCCCAGCAGGACCGACACCACCGCTTCGATGTGTCCGGTCCCGAAGCACCATGCGACCGCGCCGCTTAAGGCGAGGAGGACGCGCAGGCATTCGGCGTAACGGTCAGATCCGCGCACGCGGCGCCAGCGGTAGGCGAGGGAGGAGAGCATGACGCCAGCATACGATGCCGCCTCTTTCCTGTGGGAGCGCACCCTGTGCGCGACGGGGCGTGCGACAACCTGTCGGACATGCAGTCGCGCACAGGGTGCGCTCCCACAGGTGGTGGTCGCGGGCAAAAAAACGCCGGCACGAGGCCGGCGTTTTCTTCAAACCTGCCGCGAGTACTTACTGACCGCGCATGCGACCAGCGAAGCGCGGACCATGGTGGCCCATGGTCGGCAGCTTGATCTTGCCGATCGCTTCGATGCGCTCTTCGGCCAGACGGTCGGCCGCCTTGTAGGTCGGCACGCCTTCGGTCTTGGAGATTTCGAAGATGCGGCCCAGGTTGTAGTAGATGGTGCGCATCATGCGCATCGCACGCTCGCGGTTGTAGCCGTCGATTTCCAGCGACACGTTCATCACGCCGCCGGCGTTGACGGCATAGTCGGGCGCGTACAGCACGCCRCGACGCTGCAGCTCGTCGCCGATGGCGTCGGTGGCCAGCTGGTTGTTGGCCGCGCCGCAGATGATCTTGGCCTTGATGCGGTCGATGGTCTGGTCGTTGAGCGTGCCGCCCAGGGCGCACGGCGAGTAAACGTCGGCGTCGACGTCGTAGATCTCGTCCAGGCCCACGGCTTCGCAGCCCAGCTCATCCACGCAGCGCTGCACGGCATCCTTGTTGATGTCGGTGACGAACACCTTGGCGCCCTGTTCGCGCAGCAGCTTGATGAACTCGCTGCCCACGTGGCCGCAGCCCTGCACGGCGTAGCTGTACTTGCCCACGTCTTCGTTGCCGTGCTTGACCTGCAGCGCGGCCATCAGGCCCTGCAGCGTGCCGAACGCGGTGAACGGCGACGGGTCGCCCGAGCCGCCGTGCACCTGGTGCACGCCGGTCACGTATTCGGTTTCACGGAACACGTATTCCATGTCGTTGACGTCGATGCCGACGTCTTCGGCGGTGATGTAGCGACCGTTGAGCGAGTTGACGAACAGGCCGAACGCGCGGAACAGCGCCTCGGACTTGTCCTTACTCGGATCGCCGATGATCACCGCCTTGCCACCGCCCAGGTTCAGGCCGGCCACGGCGTTCTTGTAGGTCATGCCGCGCGACAGGCGCAGCACGTCATTCACCGCGTCCTGCTCGGTCTTGTACGGCCACATGCGCAGACCGCCGAGCGCAGGGCCCAGCACCGTGTTGTGGATCGCGATGATGGCCTTCAGGCCAGCGTCCTTGTTATGGCAGAAGACGACTTCTTCGTGACCCGTTTTGGCGATGGTTTCGAAAATCATTGGAACGGAAACTCCAAGTTGTGTGCCCGGGGACGGCACGCCGGAATGGCGGCGGGTACGGTGCAGCGCGGACCCGCCAAGGCTGAAAACGCCTGAAACTCAAACGCCCCAGCAGGGCTGGGGCGATGAATCGAGTTCCCAATTCTAATACGCGGCGGGGGAACACTGGTGCCGCGGCGCATCAAAGCGCGGCCGTACGGGCTTGCGAGCCCAGCGCAGACGCCTGCGAAACGGCGTCGCCACGGCAGTTGCCGCTTAGCCCTGCGCCCACACACCGACGCTGAGGTGCCAGCCGTCGCCGCGCTGCACGTAGTGCGGATGCACATAGTGGTAGCCCGGGCGCGCCGGCTCCCAATGGCCGTGCATGGCGACGTACTTGCGACCATTCCAGTGCCAGTATCCGCGAGCCCAGATATAGCCAGGCCGCGGGGCGGGTTCTTCTTCGATCACTACGGCCGGCGGCGCCTGCGGGGCAATCACTTCGACGTAGCCAGGGGCCGGCGCGGGTTGTTCGACAATGACGGGGCGGCGGCGCGGCGCGGGTTGTTCAACCACGCAGCCGCTGGCCAGCATGATGACGGTGGCGAGTGCGGCGAAACGAATCGTCGTAGACATCGACATGGATGAATGGCCTCTCTGTTTGAATGAAGGGAGCTGCGGCGCGGAACCATGACGCGCAAGGCTGTGCATCAGCTTTCATGCGGACGCAGGTTTTTCTCTTTTGCGGCAAGTACTTGCGAACGACTAACGGCAGCCTGCGCGCTCAGCTTGAACGGGTGGTCCAGTGGGGAGAGCGGGCGGCGTTGCGCCACCCGCCGTGAGTCAGGAGATCAACGGCCCCAGTAACCGTTATGCATGCGCCAACCATCGCGGGCGTGTTCCCAGTGCGGCTGGTGATAGACGTAACCAGGGCGGGCGCGGACCCAGGCGCCGCCCATCCAGACGTGGCGACCGCCATCCCAGCGCCAGTAACCCGGCGCCCACACATAACCCGCGCGCGGCGGCGGCACGACCTCATAACGCGGCGGCGGCGGTGCGACACCAATGCCGACGGAGACATCCACGCCAGCCGTGGCGGTTGGGGCATAGCTCATGGCGCCCGCGCTGGCGACGCCAAGAGCGGCGAGCAGGGCGAGTTTGCGGGTAATGCTCAGCATGATGAAGTCTCCTTGGTTGACGGCCGCACCCCGCGGCCTCACGACGGGGAACGGCGTATTTCCTTGCCTTGTTGACCGCCGCCGCCGGGCTCGTTCAGGTTCGCGCGGGCAAATCGCTGCGATCCATTCAGATTTTTGACGCGAAAAGAACGAACGGTCGTGCTATTTTATTGGCCATGAACGCTACGACCCTCGGCAAACGCGCCGCCACGCGCGAACTCATCCTCGATCACGCCTACGACATGGCGCGCCGCGACGGCCTGGAAGGGCTGTCCATCGGATCGCTGGCGGCAGACGTGGGCATGTCCAAGAGCGGTTTGTTTGCGCACTTTGGGTCGCGCGAGGAGCTCCAGCTGGCCGTCCTGGAAACCGGGCAGCTGCGGTTCCTGCAGAACGTGAAATGGCCTGCGCTGAAACTGCCGCGCGGCCTTGCCCGCGTCCGCGCGATCGTCACCAACTGGGTGGCGTGGGCGCAGGAATACCAGAGCGGCTGCGTGCTGCTCACCGCGGCGAGTGAATATGACGGCCGCGAGGGCGCCTTGCGCGATGTGGTGATCAAGCAGCAATCGGGCTGGCGGCAGGAGATGTGCCGCGCCATCGAACACGCCGTGGTGAACGGCGAGCTGAGCGACGACACCGACGCTCCTCAGCTGGCCTTTGAGATCTACGCACTCATGCTGGGCCTGCATCACGACGCCGGCCTGTTTGGTTTCGATGAAGCGCGCCGGCACACGCTGGCGGGCTTCGAGCGTCTCATCAACAGCTACAGCCCTCGCGCTGCGCGGAGCGTCACGCCATGAACCGCCAAACCCCTTCGGCCAAGCCTCACCGCCGCGGACCCGGCGCCTTCAAACTGGGCGTCGTGCGCGCCGGTTTTGCGCTGGGCAGCCGCATCGCGCCGAAGCGCGCGGTCAAAGGCGCGGTGCGCTTCTTCGTGACGCCCTTCGCCAGCAGTCGCGTTCGCGCGCAGGCTGCCAGGCCGGATCAGGACATGCAGCGCGGCGAGCTGGACGTGCATGGCAAGCGCATCGCCACCTATGTATGGGGTGATCCGTCGCGCCAGCCCTATGTGTTGCTGGTGCATGGCTGGTCAAGCTTCGGCCTGCGCTATCTGCCCTGGAGCGAACCCCTGCGCGAGATGGGTTATGCGCTGGTGGCGTTCGATCAGCCAGGGCATGGCCTGAGCGAGGGCCGCCACTGCACCTTGCCCGATTTCATCGAGACCGTGCGCGAAGTGGGCCGCCACTTCGGCAACGCGGCGCTCACCATCGCCCATTCACTGGGCGGTGCGGCCGCGACGATGGCCCAGGGTGAGGCATGGCACTCGAAGAAGCTGATCCTGATCGCTCCCGCCGCCGATCCGGTGGCGGCCACGCAGCGCTTCACCCAATTCGTGCGCCTGGGGCAGCATCTGAGCGGTCGCCTGCATGACGGGTTGGAGGCCATGACCGGCATCAATATCCACGATCTGCAGGTGCATCGTCATTTGCCATCACTGGGTCAGCCCGGCCTGATCGTGCATGACCTGGACGATCATGACGTGCCATGGGCGGAAGGCGAGCGCTATGCACGCCACTGGCGCGGCGCCCGTCTGTTCACCACCCAGGGCCTGGGGCATCACAAGGTGCTTGATGCGCCCGAGGTGATCGAGGCGTCGCTGGCATTTCTGCGAGGCGAGAGCATCGGGGAGCGCGTTGTGTCTTCGCCAAACTTGCCGTTTGGAGTCGATTGAGGCGCCAGTCGCGCACAGGGTGCGCTCCCACAGGAGGCGGCCGGCTGTTGTGGGAGCGCACCCTGTGCGCGACAGACCTCTCACGATACCTCTGCGCACGGTCGTCGCCGGAACCCCGAAAACCGTTGCCAATCAGCGCCCCTCCGCGCCGCAACATGTTCCAAACGCAACCATCCATTAAAATGGTGGGTCCGACGCACCCGCAGTCCCGGAGTCCCCATGAGTTCCCCCGCCCAGCACGTTTCCGCCAGCGCCGCCCATGCGGAAAGCCGCCCGTTGCGCTTCGTCACCGCCGCCAGCCTGTTCGACGGCCACGACGCGGCGATCAACATCATGCGTCGCATCATCCAGGCGCAGGGCGCCGAGGTCATCCATCTCGGTCATAACCGCTCGGTGGAAGACGTGGTACGCGCCGCACTGCAGGAAGACGCCGATGCGATCGCGCTGTCGTCCTACCAGGGCGGCCATGTCGAATACTTCAAGTACATGGTCGACATGCTGAAGGAACAGCATGCCTCGCACATCCGTGTGTTCGGCGGCGGCGGCGGCACCATCACGCCGGAAGAGATCCGCGAGTTGCAGGCATACGGCGTCGAGCGCATCTATCACCCGAACGACGGCATGAAGCTCGGCCTCACCGAGATGATCGAAGACGTGATGCTGCGCACGCGCGCCGCTGCCGTGAAGCGTGCGAAGGAAGAAGAAGCCAGCGTCGTCACGCCGATGGTCGACATCAGCAATGAGATCGCCGTGGGTCACGTGTTGTCGGCCATTGAAGAAGGCGAGCTGGCCGAGGCCGAACTGGAACACCTGCGCAAGCAGTGGAAGATGGCCGGCAAGCAGACGCCGGTGCTCGGCGTCACCGGTACCGGTGGCGCGGGCAAGTCCTCGGTGGTGGACGAACTGCTGCTGCGCTTCCTGCACGCGTTCCCCGAGATGCGCATCGCCGTGCTCGCGGTCGATCCGACGCGCCGCCGCAGCGGTGGCGCGCTGCTGGGCGATCGCATCCGCATGAATTCCCTGCGCAGCCATCGCGTGTATATGCGCTCGATGGCTACGCGCCGCCAGCACGCCGCGACCAGCGCCGTGCTGCGCGACTGCATCGATTTCCTCAAGGCGCAGCCGTACGACCTGGTGATCGTCGAAACCGCCGGCATCGGCCAGAGCGATTCGGAGATCGTCGACCTGGTGGATTTCCCCACCTACGTGATGACCAGCGATTACGGCGCGGCGAGCCAGCTCGAGAAAATCGACATGCTCGATTTCGCCGAGCTCATCGTGCTCAACAAATTCGACAAGCGCGGCGCGGAAGATGCGCTGCGCGACGTGCGCAAGCAGTGGAAGCGCAACCGCACCGCGTTCACCCTCACCGACGAACAGGTGCCGGTGTATCCGTCGATCGCCAGCCAGTTCAATGATCCGGGCGTGACCTGGATGTTCAGCAACCTGTGCCGCCTGATGCGCGAGAAGCTCAGCCTGCCGGCGGAGAAGTGGACGCCCAAGCTCGACACCACGCTGAAGGAACCGCGCGCCACCGTGCTCATTCCGGGTAGCCGCGTGCGCTACCTTGCAGAGATCGCCGAGCAGGGTCGCGGCATCAACAAAGAGATCGAGCACGAGGCGGAGTTCGCCAGCAAAGCCCAGCACTACTACGAATCGCTGAAGGAACTGGGCGATACGCACCTGCCGCGCGAACTGGCCCGCTATGAATCCGAGGCGCTGCACGAAGAGGGCGCCGATCGTACGTTGCTGACCCTGCGCCAGCGCTACAACGCGGCGATCAAGGAGCTCAGCCACGAAGCGATCCACCTGCTGCACGACTGGCCCAAGCGCTACAAGTCGGTGACCGACGAGGTCAACGAATACAAGGTGCGCGACAAGGTGATCCGCGTGGAGAACTACCGCGTGTCGCTGAGCCACCAGAAGATCCCGAAGGTCTCGCCGCCCAAGACCAAGGACTGGGGCGACCTGCTGCGCTTCCTGATGCGCGAGAACCTGCCCGGCTATTACCCGTATACCGGCGGTGTCTATCCGTATCGCCGCACCGGTGAAGATCCCACCCGCATGTTCGCGGGCGAGGGCACGCCCGAGCGCACCAATCGCCGCTTCCATTACCTGAGCCAGGGCGGTGCGGCCACGCGCCTGTCCACCGCGTTCGACTCGGTGACGCTGTACGGCGAAGACCCGGCGCCGCGCCCGGACATCTACGGCAAGATCGGCAACTCCGGCGTCAACATCGCCACGCTCGATGACATGAAGAAGCTGTATTCGGGCTTCGATCTCAGTGCGCCGAGCAGCTCCGTGTCGATGACCATCAACGGGCCGGCGCCGATCATCCTCGCGATGTTCATGAACACCGCGATCGACCAGAACGTCGAGAAGTATCTGAAGGAAGATCCGGCGCGCTGGGCAGCGGCGGAGAAGAAGATCGCCTCGATGTTCCCGAACGGCCGTCCGCAGTATTCGGGCGAGCTGCCCAAGGGCAACGAAGGCCTGGGCCTTGGCCTGCTCGGCATCACCGGCGACCAGCTGGTGGATGCGGACGCCTACGCGCGCATCAAGGAAGAAACTCTGCAGAACGTGCGCGGCACGGTGCAGGCGGACATCCTCAAAGAGGACCAGGCGCAGAACACCTGCATCTTCTCCACCGAATTCGCGCTGCGCATGATGGGCGACATCCAGCAGTATTTTGTCGACCACAAGGTGCGCAACTTCTATTCGGTGTCGATCTCCGGCTATCACATTGCCGAAGCCGGCGCGAACCCGATCAGCCAGTTGGCCTTCACGCTGAGCAACGGCTTCACCATCGTCGAGTACTATCTCGCGCGTGGCATGAGCATCGACGACTTCGCGCCGAACCTGTCGTTCTTCTTCTCCAACGGCATGGACCCGGAGTACACCGTGATCGGGCGCGTGGCGCGCCGCATCTGGGCCCGCGCGATGCGCGAGCGCTACGGCGCCAGCGCGCGCAGCCAGATGATGAAGTACCACATCCAGACCTCGGGCCGTTCGCTGCACGCGCAGGAAATCCAGTTCAACGACATCCGCACCACGCTGCAGGCGCTGTACGCGTTGTTCGACAACTGCAACAGCCTGCACACCAACGCGTACGACGAGGCGATCACCACCCCGACCGAAGAAAGCGTGCGTCGCGCGGTGGCGATCCAGATGATCATCAACAAGGAACTGGGCCTCAACTTCAACGAGAACCCCTGGCAGGGCAGCCACATCGTGGATGCGCTGACCGACATCGTCGAAGAGGCGGTGTACAAGGAGTTCGAGGCGATCAGCGAGCGCGGCGGCGTGCTCGGCGCGATGGACACCATGTACCAGCGCGGCAAGATCCAGGAAGAGTCGATGTACTACGAGCAGAAGAAGCACGACGGCAGCCTGCCGCTGATCGGCGTGAACACCTTCCTGCCCAAGGACCATGGCGGCGAGATCGCCACCGAGATCGAACTGATCCGCTCCACCGAAGGCGAGAAGGGCCAGCAGATCGACAACGTGCTGGCCTTTGGCAAGGCGCGCAATGCGCTGGCGCCGGAGAGCCTGAAGGTGTTGCAGGAGACGGCGCGTGATCGTCGCAATGTGTTTGAGCAGTTGATCGAGGCGGTGAAGTACAACTCGCTGGGGCAGATCAGTCATGCGTTGTATGACGTGGGTGGGGAGTATCGGCGGAATATGTGATTGGCCTTTTTTCTCTTCTGTTGGTGAAGGGGTGGGATAAGGTTAGGTTCTGAGAGAGYCGCTCCAATCGGGGCGGCTTTTTTTTTGTCATCCCGGCGCAGGCCGGAGGCGCTCTTCAACAGCCGGATGGCTGGTCATCCAGAGCCTCGGTGTTCGGTTGTCGCGATACCGCGATCTGGCTCGCCTGCCGCGGGCTTCCGTCCTCCTGCCGGAGGCCGGCCGCATCCATGCGGCCACCCTTCGGGCTTTCCTCCACCTGCCCGCCGCGTCATACGGGGACCCCGGGGATCAAGAGCCGAACAACGCGCGACGTTGCTGGGCCAAGCGGCTCCCTTGTAGGAGCGCACTTGTGCGCGACCAGCCGACGGAGCGATACATCCCAGCGCCGCGGTCGCGCACAAGTGCGCTCCTACAAGGGGTACGTCGCGGCTGTCGCATCAAAGCCGCTGATCGGTCCTTTGTGGGAGCGCACCCTGTGCGCGACAAGCCTACGGAGCGATACACCCAGGCGGGACGGTCGCGCACAGGGTGCGCTCCCACAGACAGGCGCTAGTCGCTGCCACAGGCACAGTTTCCGAACGGGCTGCCCGCAACATTTACCGGGTGCAGCGCCCACCGCGCTCTCCCGCACACCCGGCCATCCACCGCCATGCTAGCCTCCGATTTTCACCTCGCTGGCGACACCCATGCTCATCGTCCACCATCTCAACAACTCCCGTTCCCAGCGTGTGCTCTGGCTGCTGGAAGAGCTGGATGTGCCGTATGAGCTGCGCAAGTACGAGCGTGATCCCAAGACCATGCTGGCGCCGCCGGCATTGCGCGCCATCCATCCCTTGGGAAAATCGCCGGTGGTCGAGGACGACGGGCAGATCCTGGCGGAGTCGGGCGCCATCATCGAATACCTGGTCGACCGTTACGACACCGGTCGACTGGCTCCGCTGCCCGATATGCCTGAGCGCCTCCGCTTTACGTATTGGCTGCATTACGCCGAAGGCTCGGCCATGCCGCCGCTGCTGCTGAAGCTGGTGGCGTCGCGTATTGCCTCGGCGCCGATGCCGTTCTTCGCCAGGCCTATCGCGCGGCAGATCGCCAACAGGCTGCAGTCGACCTTTGTCGATCCGCAGCTGGCCTTGCATCTGAATTACGTCAACAACGAACTGGCGCAGACCGGCTGGTTCGTCGGCAGTGAATTCAGCGCGGCGGACATACAGATGAGCTTTCCGATGGAGGTAGCCATGGCGCGCAGCGGACTGCGGAGCAAGCTTCCGCACATCGCCGCATTTGTGAAGCGCGTGCAGCAGCGTCCGGCGTATCGACGTGCGCTGGAGCGTGGCGGTCCCTACACGCTGGGCTGATGGCGTGGTTCAAAGAGTGCGCTCTTGCGGGGGCTGGCCGGGGGTCTGCGTTTGGGTGGGTTGGTGATGGACCCTGTCCAAGCGCACGGCATTGCCCGCAAGAGCGCATTTTTTGCGCCACGTCATCGCCGCTTTCGACGCGACGAAATCAGGAAGGTTTGCAACCGGTGCCGCAGGTGCATGGTTGCTGCCCGCTCACCCGACCTGCGGCCGCCCGGCTGCAAGCCTTCCTGATCTCATCGACATGCCGGCACGCCGATGCGACCACTGGCCGTATCGAGAACGCCGATGGGACGAATCCGCTTACAGCGTGAGTTCCTGCTAAGGCAGTCGCCGGTTGTGTCGCGTTCGCGCAGGGGCGAACAGGCGGCGCTGACTGAGGCATATCAACAGATAAAGCGACGACAGGGCGAGGCCGCGCCATACAGCTGCGTCATCGCCAGGTCGCAAGATCAGTTGAACGATGGAGAGCACGAACAGCAGGCCCGACAGCACCATGCCGGCAGTTCGCCATCCGATAGCGCGGGAGCGGTTTGTGTGGATCGCCATGTCGATATTGTCGTCAGGCGATTCGTAAAGAATCGATATCGCCCAGCCGCGTGCGGCATATAAATCGCGTAAAGATTGCGACGCGCCGTTCGTTGGATCTTTCGAAACAACGAACCATCGCTTTGCTTGCAGCGCTCCGTCTCATGCGAGATGGACGTCCATAGTTCGACGCGCCGAGCACGCGCTAGACAGCCGCGCTTCATGCTCGCGAAAGTCCTTTGTAAGTTACAGACGTACGCAGTTAAAACGCTGTGTGAAGCGACAAGTCGGTGCAAGCAAGCGAAAGGTGGCTGCAGCTCTCGCGGAGTAACAGGGACACAGACTTTCCCTGTTACTTCATCCGAAGGCGCGTCGTGAAACTCCCCATCTTGATGTATCACAATATTGCGTCGGTGCCCGACGGCATCGATGTCTACCGCAGTCTCTATGTATCGCCCGCCAAGTTCTCGCGACAGATGGCCATGCTGCGAGCGCTGGGCTATCGCGGCCTGTCGATGTCCGATGCGATGCCTTACCTGCGCGGTGAGCGCACAGGCAAGGTGGCCGTGCTGACCCTCGACGATGGCTACGTCGACAACCTCGAATCCGCGCTGGACACGCTGCGTCGCCATGGTTTCACCGCGACATGCTATGCGGTGAGCGGTTACCTCGGGCAGTACAACGCCTGGGACGGCGAGAAGCTCGGTATCCGCAAGCCGCTGATGTCCGTCGAGCAACTGCGCGCGTGGCATGACGGCGGCATGGAGGTGGGCGCGCACTCGCGCACGCATGTGCGCCTGAGCCAGTGCACGGATCAACAGCAGCGCGACGAGATCCATGGCAGCAAGGCCGAGCTGGAAGATCGCCTCGGCGTCGGCGTGACACAGTTCTGCTACCCGTACGGCGATTACGACGATCGAGCGGTGGATGCCACGCGCGACGCAGGTTATGTCGCCGCGACGACGACGGATCGCGGGCGCGCGAGTGCCAGCGCGACGATCGATCTGTGGCGCCTGCCGCGCATCCAGGTGGCGCGCCATCACGTGTTGCCGCAGGTGGCAGCCAAGGTCCTCACCGGTTATGAGGATCGACGCGCATGAAGCTGCTCTTCGTTGGAACCAATCCCGAGAACACGGGAGCTGCCACGCATTTCGTGGCCTTGGCGCGTGCGTTGTCGCAGGCCGGGCATCAGGTGGAAAGCATCGTGTCCCGCCATGGCCTGATCGGCGCAGGGATGGAATCGGCCGGTATTGCCACCTTTCCCAGCACATTCCGCAATGCGTTCGATTTGCGCGGCTATGCCACCGTGCTTCATCGCGTCGCGCAGTTCGCGCCCGACTGGCTGGTGGGCAACTTCGGCAAGGAATACTGGCCCTTGATCGTCTGCGGTCGCCTGACCGGTACGCCGGTGGCTTTGTTCCGCCATCGCAATCCGCGCATGAGCAAGTTGTCCGAGTATGGCGTGCCGCGATTGGCGCAGCGCTTCATCGCTGTATCTGACTACGCCAGAGATGCTTATCTCGCGCGAGGCGTGCCGCCGGATCTCGTGCACATCTCATATAACCCGGTCGACACCAACCTCTATCGTCCCGATCCGCAGCGGCAGGCGCAGGTGCGTCGCGAATTTGGCATACCCGAAGACGCAGTGGTGATGGGTTACGCCGGACGCATGCACGGCGGCAAGGGTGTTGCGCAACTCATGCAGGCTGCCAATGCCGCCATGGCCAGAGAACCGCGCCTGCACGTGCTGTGGGTAGGTAATGGTCCGGAAGAACACGTGCTGCATGGCATGGCCGAGCAGGGCGGTGCGGCGACGCGGCATCACTTCACCGGTTGGGTGGACGACACGGCGCGCTATTGCCCGGCATTCTCCTTCCTCGCCTTTCCCTCGGTGGAGCCGGAGACGTTTGGCCGTGTGGCCATCGAAGCAGAGTCGTGCGGGGTACCGGTGCTAGGCAGTCGCATCGGCGGCATTCCGGAAACCATGGAAGATGGCGTCACCGGGTTGCTGATCGAGCCAGGCGATATCGCCGCTTGGCGGGATGCGATCGTGACCATGTGCGACCCCGAGCTATCTCGCCGCATGGGCGTCGCCGCGCGCGTCCATGTGATGGAGTGTTTCAGCAATGTGGCAGTCGCACGAGATTTCGAATGGCTGCTGCGATTTGGTGGCGCACCGGTGCCGCATCTACATCACATCGCCACTTGAGCAGGCTCAAGAACTTACGTCCATGTGGTCATGGCAAATGCTCATAAAGAGAGCTTGCTGCGCTGTCATCTCACTGTCATAAAGCGTCTACACTCTGAGGTGATAGCGCCGGCGGGTTGGCCGCGCGCGTCCGTTTTTTCCGAGCGCTTACGTGGGGAGAAACACATGCGCAGCAAGCTGGCAGTTGCCCTGGCCTTCGCCGTATGCGCGACCGGCGCGCATGCCGATGGCAATAGCAATAACAATAGCTTCAATGACATCTTCACCAACGCCCACGTCGATGGCGAGTTGCGTCTCTACGACTTCGATCGCCTCTACGAGACACCCACCACGCCGGATGCGCATGCGCTCTCGCTGGCTGCGCTGATCAATGCGCAGACGGGTGCGTTCTGGGGCGGCTTCAGTGTCGGCGGTTCGTTCGTGACGGCCAACATGCTGGGCACCAAGGACGACAATCCCGCCAAGGTCGACACCTCGCTGATGGGCCCCAATAGCTCGCTGGGCGCCTGGAGCCAGGCCTATCTGCAATTCAAGCGCGACTGGTTTCTGTTCCGTGGCGGCTACCAGTACCTCAACACGCCGTGGATGGGCGGCAATGATTCGCGCGTGATTCCTTCGTCGTACAACGCGGCGCTGGCGCAATTCATGCCGCTGAAAGACTGGAACATCTTCGCCATCCGCACCTTCAGCTGGAAGAGTCGTACCTCGAACGGCATGTACGACGACAACCTGTACTACCCGTCGAAATACAGCGGCGATTCGATGTACGGCAACAACGGCGCGCTGCCGCTGACGGCGCCCGAAGCCAACGGCACCTGGGCCGCTGGCACCAACTACACCGCCGGCGGTTTCAAGGGCGAGGCCTGGTACTACAACTTCCTCCGCTTCGCGCGAATGGGCTATGTCAACGGCAGCTATACCTTCACCACCGGCACGCCGTTCAATCCCTTCATTGCGGTGCAGGCGCTCGAAGAGAACAGCAGTAGCAGCGACAACATCTTCGTGCAGACCCAAACCAAACTGGTGGGCGTGGCGGGCGATCGGGTGAAGGCCGAGGCGTGGGGCGCGGATATCGGTACATCGATCTACGACGGCCGCATCGACTTTGCCTATAACAAGCTCGAAAGCGAATCCGGCGCGGTCGGCAACGGCGCGCTCATTTCACCGTACACGGTGAACTACGGTACCGATCCGCTGTTCACCACATCGATGATCCGCGGCCTGGTGGAGATCGGCCCGGGCCATGCGTGGAAGGGTCGCGCGCAATACAACTTCTTCGACAAGAAGCTGCAGTTGGTGGCGGCCTACGCGAAGTACGACTCGGTCGAACGCGGCACCAGCCACGACTTGTACTTCGACATCATCTACAACATGGACAGCGTGCTCAAAGGCCTGCAGTTGCGCGATCGCTGGGAGCGCTCGGTGGGCGGCATCGCCAACCTCAATCCGGGCAATGAGTCGTTCACCTATAACCGCGTGATGATCTCGTACAAGTTCTGATCGACCCGCGCTGGCGGCGCGTGGCCGCCAGCGCCACCCCACGGCTTGCATCGATCGCGCGTTCACGCCGTCGCGACAAAAAAGCGCTTGACTCTCGATTAACCAAGTGGTTAATTGACGACCATGGCCACTACCCAAGACAGCTTGTCGCTCACCTTCAGCGCGTTGGCCGACCCCACGCGACGCGCCATCCTGACCCGCCTGGCCAGGAGCGACGCCACCGTCGGTGAGCTGGGCGAACCCTTCGACATGTCGGCACCGGCCATATCCAAGCACCTGCGCGTGCTGGAAGGCGCCGGCCTGATCGCACGGGAAGTGGACGCCCGCTGGCGTATCTGCCGTCTTCGGGCGGAGCCCATGCATGACGCGCACGATTGGCTGGAGGCCTATCGCCGTCATTGGGAAGACAGCCTGGATCGACTGGTTGAGTTTGTCGAACAGACCCATCGCGCCGATGCAAAGAAGCGTGGCAAAGGCGCCCCACGTGTACCGAGGAAAAAGCCATGAGCACCCAAGCTGCAACGTTCGAGCTGGAAATGACCCGCTTCATCCGCGCGCCGCGGGAGAAAGTGTTCGATGCTTTCACTGACGAATCCGCGCTTGCCGCATGGCACTGCCCACGCGGCCTGCATGTGGGCGAGGTGGCGACCGATGTGCGAGTGGGTGGGCGCTACCGCGTCACGATGGTGAAGAAGGACGGCACCGTGCACGGCTCCAGCGGCACCTACCAGGTGATCGAGCGGCCCAAGTTCCTCGCCTACACCTGGGCCTGGGATGGCGAAGGCGACCTCGCTGCGCGCACCACGCTGATCGAGGTGACGCTGACCGAGAAAGACGGCGGTACGCAGCTGCACATGCGCCACACCGGCTTCCCCGATGCGGCCATCCGCGACGACCACAACCAGGGTTGGACGTCTGTCTTCAACCGGCTGGCGGACTATCTCGATCCGGATGGCTCAGCCGGTTCTGTGGTGTTGGTGGGCAGTCCGATCAGCCCGTACGTGCGTGCCGTACGCATGGCGATGGCGGAGAAGGGCGTGGCGTACGCGCTCAAGTCGGTGGCCCCGCATTCGGCCGAGGCCGATGCGATCCATCCGTTCGGCCGCATCCCGGCCATGTACGACGGCCCGCTGCAGTTCTATGAAACGCGCGCCATCCTGCGCTACATCGACGAAGCCTTCGATGGACCGGATCTGCTGCCCACCAGTGGCGTCACCTCGCGCGCCAGGGCGGAGCAGTGGTACAGCGTGTTGGACGATTACGGCTACGACGCCATCGTCACGCGCTTGATCCTGCAGTACATGTTTCCATCGGGCCCCGAGCCGGACCGCGCCATCATCGACGCTGCGTTGCCCGATATCGACCGCCTTTTGGCCACGTTGGATGCAGGCTACGGCCAGCGCGATTTCCTGATCGGCAACGCACCGTGCATCGCCGACTATCTCGCCGCACCGCTGCTCTATTCGCTGGCGCAGACGCCGGAAGGCCCAGGCCTGTTGGCGAAATATCGCAACGTGCAGCGAGCCATGCGGGTGATACAGGCACGGCCCAGCTTCATCGCGGCGGGGGCTGCCGTCGAGGGCGATCGCGCCGCCTCCAATGTCACGCCGTTGCGCAAGGCGAGCGCTGCGTAACGAATGATGAGTAAGCAGGCCGGAGCAACGCTGCCGTTGCTCCGGCCTCGCAGCACTCAATAGAGCGGCGTGCCTGCGTTATAGGCACTCACGAACGACTGCCAGTCCAGCGAAACTTGGGCCGCGTAGTTGAAAGCGAATGTCGACAATTCCGACTGAAGTCCGCTTGTGCTGCTGACCGCAGCGGTAATCTGTTTGTCGATGCTGTACGACACGATGGCGCTGTTGTAGTCCTGGTCGGAGATCGCGTGCGCCGAGGCGAGCGCCTGTCCCAGATACGTGGCCGCCGTGTTGAGCTTGCCTGCGCTGCTGAGCTGGGTGTAATCAAAATCTTCCTCGAACGGCGACTTCTCGTGGAAGTAAAAGGCCATGCCATTGATGGTGGCGTAGCCGATCAAGACGTCCGCGTTGAGGGTCTGCGCCTTGGCGGTCATCGCGACGCGATTGGCCTCGTTGTTGCTGTAATCGGCGGCAGGCAGCTGGCCGTTGTCGGCCTCTGCCACCACACTGCCCAGTTCCTGCTTGAGCTCGAGGATCACATCGTCCGAGGTCGACGTCGATGGGCCTTCGATCAGCACGTAGTAGCGCAGCTTGCCCAGGCTGCCCACGCCGGAGCCGAGTTTCTGGCGGATATCCTTCACCTGGTAATAGCTGGCCGCGTAGCGCTTGGACGATGAAATGCTGCTGATATAGCTGTTCATCGCCGCCACGATGGCGTTGTACGTGCTGCTGTTGACCGCGGCAAGGGTGCCGGCGATGGTCTGGAAAGTGCGGGTGCTGCCGCTCACCTGGGTGTACTTGCTCAGCAGGCTGGCGCGCGAGTCGCCCTTGGAATCGCTGATGGTGTCTTGCACGGCGCCGGAGGTATTGCCGTTCTTCAGCTGGAAGCTCAGCTCGTCGCTGCTGCCCTTGAAGTCGTTCATCTCGCTCATGTACGCCGACACCATCGTATTGATCGCGGTGGTGATGTCGCTGTCGGCAATGCCGTTGGCGCGGCCGGCCAGCACCATGCTGGTGGCGAGGCGGCGCAGGTCCCACACGTACTGGCCGAGATAGCCCTCGTCGAAATCGTCGACAGAGAACACGTTGTTGCCGCTGCTGTCCTGCCACGCACCGAAATTGCCGATGTGCGCATCGCCGCCGATCCAGGTGAAACCTGTCTGTGACGTTGTATACGCCGACGCCGGGAGCGTGGTCATGTCCTGGTAGAAGATGTGATCGGTGCCGCGATAGAAGTTGAACGCGCTCGCCGCCATGGTCGACATCTTGGTGGCGAGGTCGGCGCTGTCCGTGGCGGCCAGCGGATGATTGGTGTTGTAGATCTGCGATACCACCCAGCTGGTACGCGACGTGGCTGCCTGGGCAGCCGAAGCGAACAGCAGGCCGGCCGTAGCCAGTGCCAACAAGGCCTTCTTCATTGGGTCATCCCCCCGGATGCGTGAACCAGGCGCGGACCACCCGCGCCGGACAAGGTCGCCGCGGATTCAAGCAATGCGGGGTGACAGCGGCATGACGCTGGCAAGGCCGGCAAGACCTTGCGACGTCGTCAAGGATGGGGACGAACGACAGTGCGTCCCCTGAAGCGGGTCAGGCGGTGACTTCGCTCGCCGCCACTGCCAGTCCCGACACCACGCCCAGCGACGGATCGCCGTGCACCAGCGGAACCTCGGGGAAACACGACTGCACGCGTGCCTTGACCTGGGGCGAGCGCGAGGTGCCGCCGGTAAGGAAGACGCTGGCGGGCAGGGCGGCCAGGTCGTCGCGCACGGTGGTGAGTGTGCGCTCCAGCTGGATGAGGAAGGGCTCGATGGCCGTGTCCAGATCGCTGCGCGTGGTGTCCACGGCGAGGCCGTGTTCGATGAAATCCAGCGGCGCACGATGGGTGCTGTCGCTGCTCAGCATGATCTTGGTGCGTTCGGCCGTCTGATTGAGCCGCGTGGTGGCGCCCAGTTCCTGCAGGGCGCGCAGGCGTGGGCCATAGGGCGCGGCGACCAGGCGATAGTTCTGTTTGCGGAACTCGCGCTGCTTGGGCAGGTTGTGCACGCTGGCCGCTTCCACGAACTGGTGCTGCGGAATGCGCACGATGTCCTTGCCCATCAGCGGCATGAAGCTGTGCAGACTCACGCCCACGTCCAGATCGGTGCCGCCCTTGGGCAGGCCCCAATTGCGCGCGATGAACGGCGATGCGTCGCCACCCAGCTCCGCATGCGTCACGTCGGTGGTGCCGCCGCCGATGTCCACGATCAGCGCGTGCTGCCGGTCGCTGAGGCTCTTGTGGTAATGCATGGCCGCCGCGGCGGGTTCTTCCAGGAAACTCACCTCGTCAAAACCCGCCGCCGCCGCCGCTTCGCGCAGAATCTCCATGGCCTGTTCGGAACCTGCCGCGCCCATCGAGCTGCGAAATTCCACCGGGCGTCCAATCACCGCGCCGCGCACGGCTTCACCGAACTGGCGGCTGGCGGTGAGACGAATGTGTTCGAGGATATGCGTGGCAATGTGCACGATCACCTTGCGCACCTGCGGGTCCAGTCGATAGCCGAACATCGACTTGGGCGATTCGATGAGGTTGCCGCCGCCGCTTTCCAGATAGCCTTCCACCGCGTCTTCGCCGAACAGCGCATGCTGGAAGCTGGCGACCGAGGCGGTGGCCGCGCGCGCCTGTTCTTCCATCCATTGGCGGCGGACCACGCGCAAGGCATCGCGGCGCAGGTCGGCGTCCGAGCGGGCTGCCTCGTTGCCTGCCGCAGCGAGTCGGCGCAGATCGAGTCGGGCCGAGCGCATATGGGCTTCCATCTGCGCTTCCAGCTCGGGCGTGAGCTCGAAGTCGTTCGGGTCAGGCACCAGTTCGGGGAAATACACGGCCGTGCGGAACTGCTCGGCGGCGCCGAAGCGCACGAGCGTGAGTTCGCCGCCGATGATGGCGGCGGCCGCCGAATAGCTGGTGCCGAAGTCGATGCCGATGTGCATAGAGAAGCCGCGCGCTTAGGGGCAATCAACCATTATCTCAGGTCTGGCGATGGCGTGCCGAGATGGTGCGTCTCATGCCATCTGCGAGCGCGGCTCAATGGGGCGGTATCCCGGCAGCGCCGCGGCGATCGCACATGCCCAACCCCCGGGTTATAAGCATGTGCGATGTCGCGGCCGGGCGTCAGTGCGCCTTGCGGCGTGCTGAACGTAGAACGGGCTCATCGGCTTGACCGTCGACACCATCGGGTCTTTGGCCTGAGCGAGCATCTGCTGAAGCGGGGTGCACAGTGCGCCCATCACGCGCAATGCGCCATTCCCCATGTGGCACAGGACGGGTGTCGTAGGGATGGGACTACCGGCGGCTCATGGTGGCTGAGTGGCGCCCAGGCCCATCGCCGCCTTGGACCTCATCGCCGAGAGTAGGTCAGCGGCCGTCTCGCTTGAGAACGTCGGCGGCAAACACCACATTGGAGGTCAGCTGCGTTGGGGAGTTTCTGGCACTAAGCACCTGGGTCTGTCGACGGCATGCCAGCCCCGCCGCGCACCACTGTCACCTATGGGAAGGACCAACACATGAGCACGAAAACCGAAACGGCGATCCTGGCTGGCGGCTGCTTCTGGGGCATGCAGGATTTGCTGCGGCGTTACCCGGGCGTGTTGTCCACGCGCGTGGGCTATTCCGGTGGCGATGTGCCCAACGCTACTTACCGCAATCACGGCACGCACGCCGAGGCGCTGGAGATCGTGTTTGATCCCGGCGTGATCAGCTATCGCCAGATTCTGGAATTCTTCTTCCAGATCCACGACCCCAGCACCAGGAACCGCCAGGGCAATGACGTGGGCATGAGCTACCGCTCGGCGATCTTCTATCTCAGCGACGAGCAAAAGAAGGTCGCGGAAGACACCATCGCCGATGTCGACGCCTCGGGTCTGTGGCCCGGCAAGGTGGTCACCGAAGTCACGCCGGCCGGTCCGTTCTGGGAGGCCGAGCCGGAGCACCAGGATTATCTGGAGCGCATTCCCAACGGCTACACCTGCCACTTCCCGCGAGCGGAGTGGACCCTGCCTCGGCGTGCGCAGTAATCAATGAGTGATGGAAGGGGCGGTCCAAGCGACCGCCCCTTTTTTTTGTGGCGCATAGGCGCGACATGCCGCTAGTCGTGCCCGGGCCAGAGTATGGCCTGGGCAACCACCACATGTTCGCCGTTGAAGGTGGCCGCGGGCGACCCGTAGAGTTCGTAGCCCAGCGCCAGCGTCTCGGAGACCCGCTGGCAGAACGCGGCGTCATCCTTGCCGGTGAGCAGGCGGTAGCGCGGTAGACCATCGGGTGGCGTGTTGGACATGCGAAGTCTCCTCGAACTTGACAGTTGCTGCGGCGCTTGAGTGTACGCAAGGTGTGGATCAGCCTGATCGCGCACTAGGTAGAAACACCTAGTTTCATCCCGTATTTCCCCGCATGTACTTCTTGCTGGCTGCAAAGGAAAGTACCGGCTACAGGGACCAAAGACGGAGAGCGCCTTGCGATATCGACATCTCTCGTTGGCGCTTGCGCTGTTTTCCTTCGCCGCACACGCGCAGTCTGCTTCGGACGAGGCAGCGGGCAATGACTCGGCCGACCTGGCCAAGAAATTGTCGAACCCCGTGGCGTCGCTGATCAGTGCGCCGTTTCAGTTCAACTACGACAGCAAGATCGGGCCCGATGAACGCGGTCACCGACTGACCATGAACATCCAGCCGGTGGTGCCGATTTCCATCAGCAACGACTGGAACATGATCTCCCGCACGATACTTCCGGTGACCAGTCAGGCCGACATCTCGCCTGGCGCCGGCAGTCAGTCGGGCATTGGCGATATCACGCAGAGTCTGTTTTTTTCGCCTAAAGCACCGGGCGCCGGCGGCATCATCTGGGGCGCCGGTCCCGCCTTCCTGTTGCCCACGGCCACGGATGATCTCCTGGGTGCGAAGAAGTGGGGACTTGGACCCACGCTGGTGCTGCTCAAGCAGTCCAAAGGTTTCACATACGGCTTTTTGACCAACCAGATCTGGTCGATTGCCAGTGTGAAAAACAATCGCGACCGCGCTCCGTTGAGCAGCCTGTTCTTCCAGCCGTTCCTGTCCTACACCACGCCTACCGCCTGGACCTACGGCGTAAATGCCGAGTCCACCTATGACTGGCACGCGCATCAAGCCGCGGTGCCGCTGAACTTCACGGTGGCCAAGCTGACCAGGATGGGCAGGCTGCCGGTGAGCTTTACCGGCGGCGTGCGCTACTGGGTGGCCAGCAGCGCCGCCAGTCCGCACGGCTGGGGTTATCGCGCAGTAGTGACCTTGCTGTTTCCGCAGTAAGCCGACTGACAACCAGAGCGGCGAGATCCTCATGGGATGAATGCGATCCAGCCGGCCGCCGCGCTGTCGCTTAGCGTGCGAGCACTCAGCGAACTGGTTCACCGAATACGATGCGGTGACCATCGGGCGTCACGATAGCGAACTCGCGCATGCCCCATGGCTTGTCGTCCAGCGCATGCCAGATCGGCACGTGCTTCGACAGCACTTCCCGATAAAGGGCGGTGGCATCGCTCACGTGCAGATAGGCAAACCAGGAGTGATCCTGGCACTGCGAGATAGGTTGTGCGTCCGGGCAATCGCCGATGCGCAGGCGGCAGGCGCCGCGTTGCAGGAAGGACCAGCCATCGACGCGCAGGCTTTCTTCGAAGCCCAGCTTGTCGATGTAGAAACGTCGCGATATCTCCAGATCGTTGACGGCCAGCACGAAGGTGGACGCGATGATCTCAGGCATGGCTCGCTCCTTGGCGATGGCTTACAGATGATCGGCGTCGATCACGGCCTTGGCGAATGCTTCGGGTGCTTCCTGTGGCAGGTTGTGGCCGATACCGCCGGTGACCAGGCGGTGCTCGTACTTGCCTGTGAACTTCTTGGCGTACGCGCTCGGGTCAGGGTGCGGTGCGCCGTTGGCGTCGCCTTCCAGCGTGATCGTCGGCACGCCGATGGTGGGCAGCGCGGCGAGTTTCTTTTCCACCGCGTCATACTGCGCCTCACCTTCGGCCAGGCCCAGACGCCAGCGGTAGTTGTGGATGGCCACGGCCACCTGGTCGGGATTGTCGAACGCCGTGGCCGAGCGCGCGAAAGTCGCATCGTCGAACGCCCATTGCGGCGATGCCTGTTGCCAGATGAGGCGGGCGAAATCGTGCGTGTACTTGGCGTAGCCGGCCTCGCCGCGCTCGGTGGCGAAGTAGTACTGATACCACCACTGCAGCTCGGCCTTGGGCGGCAGCGGCGCGCGGTTGAGTTCCTGGCTGCCGATCAGATAACCGCTGACCGATACCAGCGCCTTGCAGCGCGCCGGCCACAGCGCAGCCAGGATGTCCGCCGTGCGGGCGCCCCAGTCAAAACCGGCGACGACGGCCTGGTCGATCTTGAGCGCATCCAGCAGCGCGATGGCATCGACGGCGAGTGCGGCCTGCTGGCCATTGCGCTTGGTGTCCGCCGAGAGAAAATGCGTGTCGCCGTAGCCGCGCAGGTAGGGAACGATCACGCGATAACCAGCGGCAGCCAGGATGGGCGCCACATCGACAAAGCTGTAGATGTCATACGGCCAGCCATGCAGGAGCAGCACGGGCTTGCCGTTGGCCGGACCGTCTTCCGCATAGGCCACATCCAGTACGCCGGCCTTCACGCGCTTCAGCGGCTTGAACGATGTGTGGCCGCCCGTGACGCTGTGCTTGACCGTGGTGTCAGCCGGTTTGGCCGTCTGCGCACTGGCGAGCGACGCGAGGCCGAATGGGGCGATCGCAAGTCCCATGGCCGTTGCTCCCAGGAAGGTCCGGCGCTGCTGGTTGATCTGATCCGACATGAAACATCTCCCTGCGGGTTGGTGTGCCCACATAGAAGACCATGTCCCTGTGTCTGCTCTGTGTGGAGGCGCGGGGGAATTGAAAGTTCGTGTACCAGACAAGCCTGTCGATACATTGGGATACAAAACGACCCGGCCCCCCTTTTGTAGCCGGCCGAGTGCCTCCATGCTGGCGCTGGGAGGGGGCCGTTTGCCTCACGCTTAGCTGCCAACAGGGAAGGGATATGGCCTGGCTGGATCCGCTGTGGTTTACCCCGGAAGCGCTGGCCGCCGAGTGGCGGCGCAAAGATCTAGGGAAATGGCTGATTGGCGTGGCGACTACCGCCGTGGTGTTGGCCCTCCTATGCCACCCCGAAGCTGTACCCACGGCGATCTGTATCGACTCCGTTGGCATCGACGTTTTTCTCGCGCTGCTGGAAATGCAGTTGATCGTCGCGCTGGTGATCTCGCGCGACCCGTTGCTGGAGTTCTTTCGGACAGCCTACGTGTCTGATGATCCACTAGGCGCCGTGCTGCGCAAGACAACGTCGTTTGTCCGATATATGCGCGAATCGTTGCGTGGGTCGTTTCGAGCGTAAGCGGCGCTTTCCGTTTGAGGAAGGCTCGGGGAATCGATGGCGTGACCCCAGCAGCGCGCATCAACGCGCGCTGCATGGTTCTATTGATCCCGACGCGATTCAACGCATCTGATACGGATGGAAGATGTGATCCTTGGCGGACACTTTTACGTGGCAGGTGTGGCCGCAATCGGAGACACCGGTGGGGTCGGCTGTGAAGGTGCTGGTGGTTGCGTCGAAATCGAACAGCGCATAGCCCCAGCCGGCGCTCTTGGGGAATCGCTTGCTGTCTTTCTCGATGACGAAAGCCTGGGTGAAGACGTCTGGCACGTCCACGGCAAACGGGGCTTCGGTGCTCTTCTTGAACTTCCACTGCAGCTTGGCGATCTTGGAACCCTCGGGGAAGGGTTTGCCATTGCCGGGGATGCCCGATTTGTAGGCCTGGATCATGATCGGGTTGGCGACGATCACCTTGAGCACTTCGTCGGTACGTGCGGAGGAGACCACGGACCAGTCTTCATAGCCCTTGAAGTCGGCGAAGGCGACACCGCTGGGCGACACGAGCGAGTACTTGTCTTTGATGCTGACGCCGGCTTTGGCCTTGTCCTGCGCATACAGGGCCGATCCACCCAATACCACCAGCATGACGGCGGTGGTCGCAATGGCGAGCTTGCTTGTGCGCTTCATGGCTACTCCTCGCATGGTTGTCGTGGACGCGCGTGGTCTGCGGACGTCAGTTCATCGGCAGGATCACAAATCATCGCGATGCGTAAATCCATCAGACGAAGGTGTCGATGCCTGGCATCGAGGCCTGAGCATGTTTCATCTTCGAAACGCCCCTGCGTCTGCTCGACGCCGACTTCACAAGGGCCATCCGCGGTGGCCCAGGTTTCGCCATGGTGGGCGCGCAGGCGGAAGTCGACGTGAAGACCGCCCATGGGCGGCGATGAGATGAAAGCGTTTTCTAAACTTCCGTGGAGCTGCGCCGATAAAACGTGAGCGCGGAGTGATTGGCTCCGTATCCCGGAGCGAAAATGTTGGTACTGGTCGGTGCAGTAGTGGTGCTCGCGTGCGTGCTCGGTGGCTTTGTGCTGTCGCACGGCCAGATCCTTGCCTTATGGCAACCGTATGAGCTGCTGATCATCGGCGGCGGCGCGCTGGGTGCGTTTCTTTCGGCCAATTCGTCCAAGGTGGTCAAGGCAGCACTGCGTGATGTGGGCGGCCTGCTGAAAGGGCCCAAGTACAACAAGCAGGACTATGTGGATCTGCTGTCGATGCTCTACGAGCTGTTCAGCCTGATCCGCAAGGAAGGCTTGCTCGGCGTGGAGGAGCACATCGAGGATCCGCAAGCGAGCCCGCTGTTTTCCGCCTATCCGCGCCTGCAGCGCGAGCATCACTTGATCGAGTTCACCACCGATTGCCTGCGCCTGATGGTGGGCGGCAGCATGAATCCGCATGAGCTCGAACAATTGCTGGAAGTGGAGCTGGAAACCCATCATCACGAAGCGATGGCGCCTGCGCTGGCGGTGACCAAGCTCGCCGATGCGTTGCCCGGCTTTGGCATCGTGGCGGCGGTGCTGGGCATCGTCACCACCATGGGACAGCTCGATGGCGACACCTCGCGCATCGGCATGCATATCGCCGGCGCGCTGGTCGGCACCTTTCTTGGCATCCTGCTCTGCTACGGCTTCATCGGCCCGTTGGGCGCAGCGATGGAAAACCGGGTGCAGGAGGATGGCCGCGCCTTCGAGTGCGTGAAGATTGCACTGCTGGCGAATCTGCGCGGCTACAACCCCAAGGTGGCGGTGGAGTTTGCGCGCAAGTCGCTGGCGACCAACACCCGGCCGCGCTTCCAGGACCTGGAGGAACATCTCAAGTCGCCGCGCGCCAAGGCGGCCACGTGAGCGAGCAGGGCGAACCACCGCTGATCGTCATACGCCGCAAAAAGCGGCACGGGCATGGCCATCATGGTGGCGCCTGGAAGGTCGCCTATGCCGACTTTGTCACCGCGATGATGGCGTTCTTTCTGGTCATGTGGCTGATCGGCGCGGGCACGCGCGAGCAGCGCGCGGCCATCTCCGAATACTTCAAGAACCCAAGCATGCTGCAGGGCACGGCCACCATGGCCCCGCCGGGCCAGATGGGGCCGGGCGGCGCCAGCACCAGCATGATCAAGGCCGGTGGTGCGCTCGATTTGCCGCATGGGCCAGGCAAGGATCGCCAGGGCGCAGCGGCGGCGAGCGTCGATCCCAAGGAAATCGAAAAGGAAGCGCGCAAGCAGGAACGCGCGCGGCTGGAAGAGTTGATGCAGCAGCTGGAGGCGGCGATCGAGAAGAGCCAGGCGCTGGCGCCGTTCAAGGATCAGTTGCTGCTCGACATCACGCCTGAAGGTCTGCGCGTGCAAATTGTGGACAAGCAGAATCGCCCGATGTTCGACCTGGGCAGCGCGCAACTGCGGCCCTACACCACGACGATCCTGCAGGAGCTCGCCGGCTTCATCAATCGCGTGCCCAATCGCATCAGTCTGTCCGGTCACACCGACGATGCGCCGTACAGTAGCGATCATCAATACAGCAACTGGGAGTTGTCCGCCGATCGCGCCAACGCGGCGCGGCGCGCCTTGCTCTCCGGCGGCCTCAGCGAAGAAAAAATCGCACGCGTGGTCGGGCTGGCCGCCTCGGTGCCGTTCGATCGCGTGAACCCCGGCGACCCGATCAACCGTCGCATCAGCATCATCGTGATGAATCGGCAGGCGGAGGCCGCCTCGCTGTCGCAGGAAAGCGCTGGCGTCGAACACAACGCGCCTGCGTTGCTGCCCGCGATGGCATCCATCGTGCCGGCGAAACCGGCCATCATTGCCGTATCGGGAACGGGCGCCGCTGGTGGCAACGCAGGCGCTGCTGCAGAGGTTCACGCCGACTCGCCGTGAGGCGTGTCCGGCTTAATCGCTGGCCAGCCGATCGATGACCAGATCGAGCAGGGCGCGCAATCGTGCCAGTCGCCGCAGATCGCGGTGATAGCCGATCCAGGTATCGCGCTTGGGTGGTTCTTCTTTCATCGGCAGGCGTTCGATGCCTGGCGTGGCATCGCCCAGCGGCCGCGGCAACACCGCCAGGCCGGCGCCGCTGGCACACAGGCGTGCGTGCACGTCGCGGGCGTTGCTGCGGAAGGCGACGCTGGCGTTGGGAAACTGTGCGCGCAGCCAGCTCACGTCGGGCAGCTCGCCGAACGCCTGGTCCATGGTGATCAGGGATGCGCCCTTGCCGTCGCCGACTTTCGGTTTGCGCGCGCCTTTGTGCAGATAGACGCCATAGTGCATGCGCAACAGTTTTCGCGAGACCACGTCGGGCTCGTCGAATGGCTTGATGCGAAAGGCGAGATCCGCTTCGCGGCGCGCCAGGCTGAGCAGGCGGGTGTCCGTGAGCAGTTCCACCGTGACGCGCGGATGTTGCTGCGCGAACTCGGCGAGTACGGGCGCCAACACCTGGGCGCCGAACCAATCGGAAGACGTGATGCGCAGCAGTCCATCGAGCTCCTGCTGCTGGCCGGCCAGTTCGCGCTGGAAACTGAGTACTTCCTGTTCCATGCGCTCGGCGTGCCGGCATACCAGCAGGCCTTCCTCGGTGAGTACAAAACCATCGCTGGTCCGCTGGAACAGGGTCTGGCCGATCGCTGCTTCCAGGGCGCGCAAGCGCCGGCCCATGGTGGGCTGGGTTTGTCCCAGCGTGCGTGCCGCGGCGCCCAACGTGCCCTCGCGGGCGATCGCGAGGAAAATGCGCAGGTCGCTCCACTCCATCGTCGTGCTCCCCGCCCGTTGAGTGTGCCATGCAAAGTTGCATGGATAGCATGCAATTTATTTGGTTTTCATGCAATTTGGACTGGCGTAGCTTGGACGCATCCGAACGACGAGGCCTTGGCCATGAATGCAAACCCGTCCATGCAGGCCGCTGTGCTGGAGCAGCACGGCCCCACCTTCCGCCGCACGGCCATCGCGCGGCCCAATCCCGGCGAGGGGCAGGTGTTGGTGCGTATCCTGGCCAGTGCGGTCAATCCGCTGGACCTGAAGATCCGCGACGGCAAGGCCGAGCACGCGCGGCACCCGCTGCCGGCGATCCTTGGAATCGACATGGCGGGCGTGGTGGAGAGTGTCGGGCCGGGCGTCAGCGCGTTTCGCGCAGGCGATGAGGTCTATGGCATGACGGGAGGCGTGGGCGGCGTGCAGGGTTCGCTGGCCGAGTACGCCGCGGTGGATGCGCGCCTGCTGGCGCCTAAGCCGGCCCACTTCACCATGCGCGAGGCGGCGTCCTTGCCGTTGGCCTTCATCACCGCATGGGAAGGTCTGATCGATCGCGCCCAGCTGAAAGCAGGGCAGCATGTGCTCGTGCAGGGCGCTGGCGGCGTGGGCCATGCCGTCATCCAGCTGGCGCGCGCATTCGGTGCGACAGTGGCCGCCGTTGACTCGGCGTCGAAGGCCGCGCAGATCCGCGTCTGGGGGGCGACGCCCATCGAACGCGGCACGCCGGTGGAGCGCTACGTGACCGAGCATGCCCAGGGCCGCGGTTTTGACCTGGTCTACGACACCGTGGGCGGCGAGGGGCTGGATGCCTCGTTCAAGGCCGTCAAACGCTTTGGCCATGTGATGAGCGCACTCGGTTGGGGCACGCACGCGCTGGCGCCGTTGTCGTTTCGGGCCGGCACGTACTCGGGCGTGTTCACGCTGTTGCCGCTGCTGAGCGGCGAAGGCCGCGAGCATCACGGCGGGATCCTGCGCGAGATCACTCGCCTTGCCGAGACGGGAAAGATCGTGCCGTTCGTTGATCCGCGGCACTTCAACCTCGACACGGTCGCCGACGCCCATGCCCTGATCGAGCGGCGCGAGGCACGCGGCAAAGTGGTGATCGACGTCGCGCCCTGAAACGAAAACGGCCGGCGAGTGCCGGCCGTTCCAGGATGAACCGAAGAGGATTACTCCTCGCCGTCTTCCTCGTCTTCCTCTTCCTCGCCTTCGTCCTCGAAGGTTTCGAGTTCTTCGACGCGCAGGAAATTGGGCGCCGCATCGGCAAAGCTCACCTGCTTGCCGTTGGCCAGCATCGGGCGCACGTCACGCTGCGTGCTGCCGTTGCGCACCGACTCCACCAGCGCGAAACACACCAGCGCCTCGGCGCTCTCGTCGCCGTCTTCGTCGAACACGGCAACCCAACCCGTGGCGGGCATGATCTGGAGGATGTTTTCTTGTGAGGACATGACACTTCCGGTTTGGGGAAACGAGGAAGCTTGCCGGGTGCCCGGCGGGACTGCAAGCGACGATTTCATGACTGCGCATGTATAGGGGCGCGGCGGCAAAAACGCCCCAAATCCCTCCGCGATAGTGCGCTCTCCATGGTGCTGCCACGCCGCCCGGTTACCGTACGGAAGGCCGGATCAGCGAGGCCGCCGCCGCGACCTCGGCCATCTGGCGAAGGCCGCAGCAAGGACGCTGCCGACGACGAAGACGCGACAGCTTTTCTTTCGGACAGCTGTCGGCCCGTTCTCACGAACGGCCGTGGGGAGCCGTTTTGCAGCAGCGTATGGTGAAGACCGTGGCGTCGCCAGGACCTGGTTCGATGACGTACGCAGAAGAGGGGCTTTTCTGTTTGTCATATGCCTCTTGGCGTGCGCAGCGTCACAGAATTGCCCTACTATCACGCGATGACAAATCCTGCGACTCAGCCCCCTATGGAAGGACATCGTGGCAGCCTGGCTTGTGTAGGCCTGGGCATGACCCTGGGTTCGCACCTGACGCCTCTGGCGCGCAGTCATATCGCGCAGGCGGACGTGGTGTTTGCCGGTGTCTCCGACGGCATCGTGGAGATGTGGCTGCAGCGCATGCATCCGGACGTACGCAGCCTTCAGTCCTACTACCAGGAAGGCAAGTCGCGCCTGACCACGTACCGGCAATGGGTCGACCTGATGATGGCCGAAGTGCGTGCCGGCAAGCGCGTCTGCGGCGTGTTCTATGGGCATCCCGGCATCTTCGCGTGGTCGCCGCACAAGGCCATCGAAGCGGCGCGTGCCGAAGGGTATGCGGCCCATATGGAGCCGGGCATTTCTGCCGAGGACTGCTTGTATGCGGATCTCGGCATCGACCCGGGCCGGTTCGGCTGCCAGCATTACGAGGCCAGCCAGTTGCTGCTGTTTGAACGCCGCATCGACCCGACCTGCTACCTGGTGCTGTGGCAGGTGGGCCTGGTGGGAGATCGTTCGCTGGCGCGCTTCCAGACCGGTTCGGCCTATCGGCAGGTCTTGGTGGAACTGCTCAGCGAGCACTATCCGCTGGACCACGAGGTGATCGTTTATCGCGCAGCGACCTTGCCGATCCAGCAACCGCGCATACGGCGCGTCCCATTGCGGGAGCTGCCTCATATCGAATTGCCGGCCGAGGAAACCGTGGTGCTGCCGCCCGCGGAAAAGCTCAAGCCAAACCTGGCCATCCAGGCACGCCTGGCGGCGCTGGACGAATTGGAAAAGGCCGGTTTACCGGCCTGACGGGATACAGTAGTCGCATGCCACGCGGGAAGGGCGCGGGGTGCGATGACAGGGTGCTGGCGGGTGCTGCGTGCTGTGGGACGCAGAATCCGACAGGCAGTTGCAAGACCATCATCGGAAGAAAACCGGGGGAAACGTATGACTGACACGATGGATTGGCTGGAGGCCATTGGCCAGGACGCTACGCTGCGTCACGCCTCGGCTGATGAATTGAACGCCACGCTGGAAGCGGCCGAAGCATCTGAAGCGCTCATGGCGGCGGTGGCGTCCGGCGACAGTGGCTGGCTGTCGCAGGAGCTGGGGAAGCGGGTCATGCATGTGACGCAGAGTTCCCAGACGTTCCCCGAAGGCGACGAGCCGGAACGCGAGGACGAAGGGGAGCCGCTCGACCCGGCCCAGCCGGAACGTACGGCGACGCCCAAAGGCTAGGCGAGCAGCATGCCGCGTTCGTGGCACCGCAGTTGGCCATGGCTCGCTTTGGCGGGCCTGGCCTTCTGCGTGCTGATCGACGTGGCACAAGCGTCGGCGCAGATCGCTGATCCCGCCGCGTTCCTGCAACAGACCGAACGGGTGCGCACCAGCGACCATCCGCGGTTTCTACAGATGCTGGCGCAGATTCGCGGCGAGGCATCGTCGCTGGCGCCACAGCAGCATTGGTATCTGCGTTATCTCGAAGCGTGGCAGACGGCGTTTGAGGGTGATGCGGCCAAGGCCAATGACATGCTGCGCGATGTCATCGATCACTCGGGCGATGCGGTGCTCAAAGCCAAGGCGTCGGCCTTGCTGATGCACAACCTGGGGATCAACAGTCATTACGAAGAGGCGTTTACGCTAGCCAATCAATTGGCGACGGACTTGCCCAACATCACGGACAACCTGGCCCGATTCACGGTGCTTGCCAACCTGTCCCAGCTGATGGTGTTTGCCGGTCAGAGCGACCTGGCCGTGAAATACGCCACCATGATGGAGGAGACACTGCCTCCCGGCGAAACCTTGTGCAATCCGCTATCCATGGAGATCGGTGCGCTCGACAAGAGCAATCGACTAACCTCCGACAGCCCGAAGTTGCAGGAGGGCATCGATACCTGCGTGGCCGCCGGACAGCCGGTATTCGCCAACACCTTGAGGCTGATCAAGGGCGAGCGATACCTGACCGAAGGGCAGCCGACCAAGGCGGTTGAGCTGCTGACCCAGATGCTGCCCAGCATCAACGCCAACCGTTACTACTCCCATATGCGCGCCGTGCAGGTACAGCTGGCGGTGGCCTATGAAAAGTTGAACGACGACAACAGCGCCCGCAAAGCGGCGCTCGCCGTGCTTGCCATGAGCAGCCCGGACGAAGTCAGCGAGTGGATGCGCGAATCCTATGGCGTGCTGTACCGGATTGAGAAGAAGCGTGGCAATGCGCAGACCACGCTTTCCTACTACGAACGCTACGTGGCCCAGGACAAGGGCTATATCGACAGTATCAGCGCCAGGACGCTGGCTTACGCCGCCGTGCAGCAACACATGCTGGCGCAGAAGCTGGAGACGGAAGGGCTGAGCAAACAGAACAGCATTCTTCGCCTGCAGCAGGCGCTGGACACCAAGGCGGTCGAGACCAGCCGCCTCTACATCACCTTGCTGCTGCTGGTTTTGGTATCCATCGTGTTCTGGCTGCTGCGCATCAAGCGCTCGCAGCTGCGCTTCAAGATGCTTTCCTATCACGACGGCCTTACCGGCATCTTCAATCACCAGCATTTCGTGAGCGAGGCCGAACGTGTGCTGCGTGTGCTGGAGAAGCGCCATGGCGGCGCCTGCCTGATCTCGATCGACCTGGATCACTTCAAGCAGATCAATGACACGCACGGCCACGCGACCGGCGATGTGGTGCTCAAGCACACGGTTGCGTTGTGCAAACGCCAGCTTCGGCCGACCGATTTGTTTGGCCGCCTGGGTGGCGAAGAGTTCGGCATCCTGCTGCCCGACTGCTCGCAAGAGCAGGGCATGGCGATTGCCGACCGCATCCGCACGGCGATCGAGGCGACGCCGGTGTCCAGCGATGGCGGACTGGTCGCCTTCTCCGCCAGCATCGGCCTGGCAGCGACCGATAGCTGCGGCTATGAGCTGCAACGCCTGCGCAAAGAGGCGGATGCGGCGCTGTATCGCGCCAAGCGCACGGGGCGCAATCGCGTCATGACCGATACGGAAAGCGACGGCCTGGTCAGGGTCTGAGCTAGCTGCCTGCGCCGCTCCCGGGCGTGGGGACGTTGTCGAGAAACGTTGCCGACGGCACGAAGAACAACGAGCCCGTCACCGCTTTGCTGAAATCGAGCAGGCGATCGTAGTTGCCCGGTGGCTGGCCCACGAACATATTCGTCAGCATCCGTTCGATTCGCGCTGGGGAGCGGGCGTAGCCGATGAAATAGGTGCCGAATTCGCCTTTGCCGACCTCGCCGAAGGGCATGTTGTCCCGCACGATTTCCAGCGATTCGCCGTTCTCTTCGATGCTGGTGAGCACGTTGTGTGCATAGGTCGCCTTGGCGGAATCGTCCAGCTCGATATCCGAGAGCTTCTTGCGGCCGATGATGGTTTCCTGGCGCTCGACCGGCAGGGCGTTCCACGCCTTCATGTCGTGCAGGTATTTCTGCACGATCACATAGCTGCCGCCGGTGAACGCGGGATCTTCGTCGCCGATGATGGTGGCATCGAGTGCGCCCTGGTCGACGGGGTTTTCAGTGCCGTCGACGAAGCCGAGCAAATCCCGCTCGTCGAAATACTTGAAGCCGTGCACCTCGTCCACGACCGTCGCCACGTCGCCGATGCGGCACATGATTTGCGTGGCCAGTTCAAAGCACAAGTCCATATGCGTGGCGCGGATATGGAACAGCAGGTCGCCCGGCGTGGAGACCGCATGGTGCACGCCCTTGATCTCCTGGAACGGATGGAGATTGGCGGGTCGCGGCTGGCCGAATAACCGGTCCCAGGCATCGGAGCCAAAACCCATCACGCAGGACAGGCGCCGGTCCGGATTGCGAAAGCCAATGGCGCGCAACAGCGATGCCATATCGCCGCACAGCGCTCGCACAGCCTCGCCGCTGCGCGCATCCGGCTGCAGCGTCACCACGAGAAAAATGGCGGCATGCGTGAGCCGCGCAGCAACCGGTTGCGTCACGATGGAAGTCACCCTTCGCTCCTTGTCGTTGAAGTTTCGGTATTACCGCTTGATCGGGCGTGAGGCAAACGCCATCGCCTCTTCGGCGTTGGCGGGAAGGCGTTCGGCGATCTCCGCATGCAGGAATTCGACGAAGCGCCGCACCCGCGGCGGCTGAAACACATTGGGATGATAGATCGCATGGATGGGCGCCGGCGCAGACCACGCCGGGGCATGGACCAACTGCAGCCTGCCCGCGCGTACATCGGCAGTCACCGCCCATAGTTGCCGATAGGCAAAACCGTGCCCAAGCACGGCCCAGCGGCGGATGACTTCGCTATCGGTGCATTCGTGGTATCGGCGCACGCGCACGAGGTGCTCGCCGAGGCGCCACTCATGGCGCGGACCGGCCTTGGTGGTAAGCACCAGCGTGGGCAGCTCGGCCAGATCGTCCGGGTGGGCAGGCATGCCATGGCGCTCGATACAGGCTGGCGCGGCGCACACCACGCGCCAGCTGTCGGCCAGGTGACGGGCCACCATGTCGCTGTTTTCCAGCGCGCCGACGCGGATGGCGACGTCGATATCGTCCGGTACGAAGCGCGACAGCGAATCGGACAGGGTCAGCACGATGCGCACGTCCGGATGCAGGCCCATGAAGCGATCAAGGATATCCACCAGCAGGTTGCGCCCCAGATCGGAAGGCGCCGATACGCGCAGCGTCCCGCTGACAAGATCGGTGCCGCTGCGCACCGCGCGTTCGGCTTCCTGCATGGTCTCGATGGCCATGCGGCAGGAGGCGATATAGATGCGCCCTTCATCGGTGAGGCGCAGTTGCCGCGTCGTGCGCTCAAACAGCCGCGCGCCCAGCATCGCCTCGACCCGTTGCACGCAGGCGGAGGCGGCGGCTGGAGAAAGCCCCGCGCGGCGGCCGGCGGCGGACAGACTATGGAGGTCCGCCGCGTCGACGAGCAGTTGCATGTCGCTCAGGCGGTTCATTCGATCCGGTCCTGCTGCAGGGGCATGACGGATCATCTTCAAACATTCTTTGAAGGTCAATCAAGATCCGGACCCATTATCAAAATCAGACGGGCAGGGGACGATGCCGCTTACGCTCCCTCACCCAAGGTGTCGCCATGTCCCGCGCCAAATTCCCGCTACTGATCGCCTGTCTTGCCCTGGCGACCGCCTCGCCGTTCGCGGCTGCCGCCCAGGAGGCCACCCAACCGCAAGCCACCGCCATGACCGTGCCCAGGCAGCTGGTCGGCGCCTGGACCCTGGTGCGTTGCGACAACGTCTATCCGGACGGCCACCGCGTGGAACTGTACGGGCCGCATCCGGAGGGCATGTGGCTGATCAATGCGCAGGGCGACTACATGATGCAGATCGTACGGGCCAGGCGCATGCCGTTCGCGGCGAACGACAAATCCAAAGGCACGCCGGATGAGTACCGCGCCGCGTCGATGGACAGCAATGCGCACTACGGCCACGTGAGCGCCGACGCCAACGCGATGCACAGCGCGATCGTGCATGCGACGTTCCCGAACTGGGACGGCAAGAGCGGTGACTCGAAGTACACCATCAGCGGAGACGAACTGACCTATACCGTGGCCAAGCCATCCAGCGGCGCCGCCGAGGGTGCTCATGGCGAGGTGGTGTGGCGGCGCGTGCATGACTGAGCGTGTTGTCGTCGCGCCCCGATAGCGATGGGGCCTATGTTGGATCGGCCACTTTTGGCGTGGCTGGCTTGCCCTCGATCAACGCCCAGGCGCTGATCGCACTCAGCAAGGCCAGCCCTGCCGAAATCAGCATCACCCAGCGGAAGCCGGCGACAAACGACACGTCCACGGCGCGCTTCAAGGCCGCGGTGGTCGCTGCCGGGTAGCCGTCAGGCATCACGATGCCGGCCAGCTTCTGGCGTTGCGCGAGGATGGCGGCCACCAGTTCAGACGGCGCGTGCAGCCCAGCCAGTTGGTCATCCAGGGTCGCATTGAAAACCACGGTCAGCACGAAACCGAACAGCGCTACCGCGAGCAGGGCGGCAGTACGCGACACCGCGTTGTTGATGCCCGATGCCGTGCCCGCGCGATCCTTGCCCACGGCGTTCATCACGGTTGTGGTCAACGGCGCCACCGTGACGCTCATGCCCAGTCCGAGTACGCAGACGGCCGGGAAGAAACTCCTCCAGTAGTCGCTCTGGACAGATGGCAAGGCAAACATGGCGAATCCAACGGCAGCCACGCAAGGCCCGACCACCAGCGGAAGCTTGGAGCCGAACCGGTCCACCAGGGTGCCCGCCCAGCGCGACAACAAAAACATGATGGCGATAAACGGCAGCAAGGCCGCACCCGCCACCGTGGCGCTATAGCCCTGCACCTGGATCAGGTTTAGCGGCAGAAAGAACAGGCTGCCGCCCAACGAGGCATACAACAACAGCGTAAGCAGGTTGGCGCCCGCAAAATCACGCTCGCGAAAAAGCGTCATCGGCAGCATGGGCGATGCCAGGCCAGCCTCCACGCGCTTGAAGAGCAGCAGCGCGACGACACCGATCACGAGCGCCATCCAGATCGGCGTCGCCGTCCAGCCACGCATCGGTGCCTCGATAAGGGCGAACACCAGGCCCGCCAGGCCAATGGTCACCAGACTGGCGCCACGCACATCGATAGGGCCTACGTCGAGGCCACCCTTGCTCTCCGGTACCTTCGCTGCACAGATCGCCAACAGCACGACACCCAGCGGCGCATTGACCAGGAAAGCCCATACCCAGGAATAGTGATCGACCAGAAAGCCGCCGATCACCGGCCCGATCGCTGCCGTGATGCCACTGAAAGCCGACCACGTGCCGATGGCGGCGCCACGTTCGGCTTGTGGAAAGCTCGCGCTGATCAAGGCCAGGCTGCCGGGCACCAGCAGGGCAGCTCCGATGCCCTGCACGGCGCGAGCAGCGATCAGGGGGCCCACCGCAGTCGACATTGAGCAGGCCACCGAGGCCAACGTAAACAGCGCCGTGCCGAGCATGAAGATGCGCTTGCGCCCAAAGCGATCGCCCAACACGCCGCCCACCAGCAGCAACGCGGCGAGAAACAGCGCGTAAGACTCCATCACCCACTGCGCGTCAGCCGTGGTGGCGCCCAGGTCCCGCTGGATGGCCGGCAGCGCGACGTTGACCACGGTGCCGTCGATGAAGGCGAGGCTGGAGCCGAGTATCGCTGCCACCAGCGTCCAGTGTCGCGACGGTGTCGAACAAGGCACTGCCGGCGCACCGCTGAGGATGATCCCGTCGTCGCAGGGAGGCTTTCCGATCTGGCTCATCGTCACTACCGGAATTTCAATCCGACGGAGCTTACTCCGCCGCCGGTGTGTGCGCGCTGGAGGCACTTGAGCGGCACGCCGCGCGAGTGCACGCTGCAGGTTGCTTCAAAAGGCATGCGTTGATGCCTCTCTTCACCCGGGCGTCACAGCGCCATCGGGCGCTGAAGTCGCCATCGCGCGGATTCGCCGGAGGCCGATGATGGATACGCAAAGCATTCGGACGGCCATCGACCGGCACTGGTCCGCCTCGGCAGCGGGCGATCTCGACGCCGAGCACGACATCTATCACGACGACGCCGTGTGCGAGTACCCGCAGTCGGGCGAGGTCATTCGCGGTCGACGCAACTTGCAGGCACTGCGCGGCCATCATCCGGGCAAGCCGTCGGGGTTCAAGGTCCGGCGCATCGTGGGCGAGGGCAATCTGTGGGTGAGCGAATACGAGATCAACTACCAGGGCAAGCGGGCCTTCACGGTGAGCATCATGGAGTTTCGCGACGGTAAGGTGGCGCATGAGGTTCAGTACTTCGCCGATCCTTTCGATGCACCGGCATGGCGTGCGCAATGGGTTGATCTCGATGTCGGTGGAACCGGCGGGACATAACGCCCGTCGTCGTGTTCAAGCCGTGTCGATCCCCGGGACGCTCGTTCGTCATCCTTGGGAATACGTGCCTGAGAGCAATCTCGGGCGCGTCCATGGATCTCCCAAGGCGATCGCCATCATTCTTGGCGGTTGCTTAGAGAGGCTCCCGGTCCCCACGCAGCAGGAGTAGCCACATGCAGTTCATTCCCTATCTCGATTTCGACGGCCAGGCGCGCGAGGCGTTCGATTTTTACGCCAAGGCGTTCAACGGCAAGATCACCATGCGCATGACCTACGGCGAATCGCCGATGGCCGCGCAGATGCCACCGGACACCCACGGCCGAGTGATGCATTCGCAACTGGAGACGCCACACAGCATCCTGATGGGCGCGGATGGCCCGCCGCACACCACCCGCTCGACCGGATGCGTCAATGTCAGCGTCGACGACCCGGCAGAAGCCGAGCGCGTATTCAAGGCTTTGTCCGAAGGCGGTGAGGTGGGCATGCCCATGGGCGAAACCTTCTGGGCACATCGCTTCGGCATGCTTACCGATCGCTTTGGCAAGGCATGGATGGTCAATTGCCTGAAGACGCCAGGGGAGTGATGCCACCGGCTACCGCGATCCCCTGTACACGCAGGGGATCGGGTTGCTGTGGTTGTTGGCGACTTGGGGCAAGATGCTGATCCAGCAGCCACGAGGGGAGCTGGATGTGAGTCAGGGGAATGAGGCAGGCGATCTCATGATCGCTGGATTCTGGCGGCGCGCAGGCGCCTTTTTGTTCGATGTGATCGTTCTTGGCCTGATCGGCATGCTGGTCGGGGCGTTGTTGTTCGACCCGCTGGCGCGGGCCGGCGGCTATGCGTTGATCCCCGGCTTCGCCATGGCCCTGCTGTATTTCGGCATCGGCAACAGCCGCGTGATGGGCGGCCAGACGCTGGGCAAGATGGTCGCTGGCGTGCGTGTCGTGGACAAGCATGGTGGCTTGCTTGCGCTGCCGCGTTCGGTGATGCGATATGCCGTGCTGGGTATGCCTTATTTTCTGGGTTGCATACCGTTTTCGGCGACGTCATTCCATCCGCTGACCTATGCGATCGGCGCCATCGCTGGCTTCGGCGAATTGGCGATCATCTACCTGTTCGTGTTCAACCGTCGCACGCGACAGTCGCTGCACGATCTGGTGGTGTCTACCTACGTGGTTCGCGCCACCAGGGAGGATCGCCAGCCGCGCTTCGCGACCCTGTGGCAAGGTCATTGGGTGTACGTCGGGCTCCTGGCGGTACTGGTGCTGGTTGCTCCGTTTATCGGGCTTCGATTCCTGACCGACGACCTGAAAGCCATGGTACCGGTGCAGAACACCATGCTGGCCCAGCCCCACGTGCGCGCTGCGACCTTGAGTCAGATGGCCATGAGCTTCAACGGGCACGCGCCGGTGCATTCCATCGTGGCCTCGATCCAGTTGGACGAACCACTGGTAGAGCGGGCCGATATGGCACGCGGCTTTGCCGACATCGTCGCCGCCAGCCATCTCGATCTCTCGCGAGAGGACAGCGTGCGGGTGTCGCTCAACTATGGCTACAGCATGGGCATCGCGCGCGGCACCGTCATGCATAACTACGTGTACCGTCCGGGCGAACTTGTTTCGGCGGCTGAAGGCGGGACGTCGGCGCCCGCCGGTACGCATTGATCCTGTCTGTCTCGGCAGCGGTCGGGGCGGTTCACGCCCCGGCCGCTGCATACGCTCAAGTGCCGTAATCGAGCTTCGGATACCAGTTGCCGCCGCGCCCTTCAGGCACGCAGTCGAGGATGGTCCAGATTGGCATGAGGTCAGGGGCGCCGCGCGGGTCCTGGCCGGGGTCGGCGGTTTCTTCGCCCATCTCGCCGGCCCAGAACAGCCGGATGTGGCCGTCGCGGCGGGTGAATACGCAGAACGCGGGGATATCGCTGCCGTCGTCGGCGATGGCGCCGTAGTCGCGACTGAAATGGCCGTTGGCGTCCGAGTACAGCGGCAGATCGCGCCAGCCTCGTTCCTGCTTGAACGCGAGGAGGCGTTCGATCGGCGAGCGGGCGATCACGGCCAGCGCCACGCGTTGCTGGATGTCGCGCGCTTCGCCGTTCCAGGCGCCCAGCAGCGAAGTGCACATGGGGCAGGGGCGCTCGCGCTGCGGGCCGAACATGTAGTTGTAGGTCACCAGAGTCTGCTTGTCGCCGAACAGGCCGGCGAAATCGACCGGGCCTTGCTCGCCGACAAACCGGTAGTCTCCCTGCACTTCGGGGCCGGGCGGCAGGGCGCGGCGTTGTTCGGCTACGCGCTCGATATGGCGGCGCAATTGGATTTCTTCGGCGAGCAAGGCATCACGGGCGTGACGGTAGGCCGCGCTTTCGCGGGCAAAGGTCACGCCGTTGCGCTTGACCAGTTCGGCAACGGGGACCAGGGTGGCGGCTGAAGTCATGGCGGATATCCTCGGGGCAGGCAGCGGAAGATGGGCGCAACGCATCCTCGCGGGCTGGGGCGAAGGTCGCGTCTTACTTCATGACGAACAGGCCCGGGCCAGATCGACATCGCCCGCGCGGCGGAGACAAAAACGGCCGGTCGATGCAAGTGGCCACTTTCACCCTGTTGTCACATACGCCCAGTGCCGTAGGCTGGGGGCTCGTTCAACGCTGCTGCCAGGACGTCTGCGCCATGGATCATCGGATTGTGTCGTTGCCTGCTTTCACGGTCGTCGGACTGGAGCACATCGCCCGCAGCCCCAACGGGATCGGGCCCTTGTGGGAGCGCTTCCTGCCGCGGGAACACGAGATCGGCCTGCGCTCGCAGCCCGGTGTGTCTTACGGCGTCTGCGCGCCACTGCCCGATGGCATGCTGCGTTACGTGGCGGGCCTGCCGGTGGCCGATGACGCGCCGGTGCCCGAAGGCATGGTGAAGGTCCAGGTGCCGGCGCAGAAGTACGGGGTGTTCACCCATCGCGGCGTGGCCACGCGGATCGGCGAAAGTTTCCAGACCATCCATACCCGCCTGCTGCCCAAGCTGGGCCTCAAGGCGCGTGCCGGCGTGGAATTCGAACGCTACGACGAGCGCTTCGTTTCGCCGGACGATCCGACGTCCGAGACCGATCTGTACATCCCGGTGGAATAAACGCTTAGGCGGCCAACTGGGTTCGCGGAAACGAGGCGAAGGCGTCGTTGAGCGTGACGCTGATCAGGTGAGCGAGCTCGGCGTAGTGGTTGGCGCGCGGCGCGCGGGCGCGCTTGGGGGCTTCCTCGAGCAGGTCGACCCAGCCCTGGGTGGTGGGACCCGCGGCGTTGGCAAACAGGCAGGCGCGCGGCGCATCGAGGAACACCCGCATCTCCACCCGCATGCACGCGGCCAGCGGCGCCGAGCCATCGGGTTCGATCAGGATGGACAGCGAGCGGTTGCCACGGCGGCGCAGCAAGCGCAGACATTCCTCCAGCTCGATCACCAGGTGGTGGCCATCGGGCAGGCACAGCTCGCCGTAGAACACGGCATCCATCTCGTTGACGGCCTTGCGCACTTCATTCTCGATGCGGCCAAGGAAACCCACGCGCAGCTCATGCCGCGTGTAGTGAACGGGCATGGTGGAGACCTGCACCTCGTTCTTGCGCACCAGGGTGGAGTGATTGATGCGGGTGAAGCTCAGGCCCGCCGCCTCGTAGCTCTGCTTGGCGTTGGCGCCGCTGATGCCGGCGAAGGCTGCCCATGCGGCTTTGAGATACGGGATGTTGGGCGCGGTCTGCAGCATGGGTGTCCCGCCAGAAAGGGGTTGGTTTCACGCCGTTGCCGGGGTGACACGGTGTTTATCGGCGCCTGGGCGCCAAACTTCAGTGGTCCGGAGGCTTGGGGCGGATCCTTTTCGATTGCCATGGCCAGACGCGCACGGCCGATCCATGACCTTTGTCCTAGACGGTTGTCCACGGCCTCAAGGTATAAGTGCCACGACAACATTGAACGTCCACGCGGCGAGAGAGCGCCGCGTATTCACTGTGCCACCGCTGGGGAGAGAAACGCATGACCCGTTTGACGCTACGGCCGTTGCTGACGGCCTGCCTGCTGGCTTGCATGGGCAGCGCCCTGGGTGCCGATGGCGCTGGCCATGAGGACGCCGGCCTGTTGGGCTTCACCAGCGACGGCGCGGCGGCCCAGAAGAGCCTGGAGCAACGCTTCGATGCCTTGCTCGATCCGGCCGACCAGCGCGAGTGGCTCAAGCAGATGTCCTCTGCTCCCAACCAGGTGGGATCGCCGCACGACAAGGCCAATGCGGAATTCATGCTGGCCAAGTTCAAGGAGTGGGGCTGGGACGCCCATATCGAAACCTTCAACGTGCTCTATCCCACGCCCAGGAAAGTGGCGCTGGAACTGAAGGGCCCGCACCCGTTCACCGCCAAGCTGCACGAGCCGGCAGTGGCAGGCGATGCCACCTCCAGCATCAAGGACGGCGTGCTGCCGCCGTACAACGTCTATGGCGGCGACGGCGATGTGAGCGCGCCGCTGGTCTACGTGAACTACGGCATGCCCGACGACTACAAGGACCTCGCCCGCCGTGGCATCGACGTGCGCGGGAAGATCGTCATTGCGCGCTACGGTGCGGGTTGGCGCGGCCTCAAGCCCAAACTGGCGCAGGAACACGGCGCCGTGGGCTGCCTGATCTATTCCGATCCGCATGAGGACGGCTATGCGGCCGGCGATACCTATCCGCAGGGCGGCTGGCGTCCGGAAGATGGCGTGCAGCGCGGCTCGGTGGCCGACATGCAGCAGTATCCGGGCGATCCTCTCACCCCCGGCATCGGTTCCACCGACGATGCCAAGCGTCTGTCGCTGAGCGAAGCGAAGACCATCCTCAAGATTCCGGTGCTGCCGATTTCCTATGCCGATGCCACGCCGCTGCTGAAATCACTCAGCGGACCGGTGGCGCCGGGCGGATGGCGCGGTTCGCTGCCGATCACCTATCACATGGGGCCGAGTACGGCGCCGGTGCATTTGACGGTGCAGTCCGATTGGGGCCAGAAGCCGGTATACGACGTGATCGCCACCATCAAGGGTTCCACCGAGCCCGATCGCTGGATCGTGCGCGGCAACCATCACGACGGTTGGGTGTTCGGCGCCTGGGATCCGCTGGCAGGAAATGTCGCCCTGCTGGCCGAAGCCAAGGCCATCGGCGCGCTCTACAAGCAGGGCTGGCGGCCGCAGCGCACCCTGGTCTATGCAAGCTGGGACGGTGAAGAAGCCGGCCTGCTCGGTTCCACCGAATGGGCGGAAACCCATGCCGACGAGTTGCAGCGCAAGGCCGTGCTCTATCTCAACTCCGATACCAACAGCCGCGGTTTTCTCGATGCCGGCGGCAGCCATTCCTACCAGCATCTGGTGAACCAGGTGGCTGCAGGCGTGACCGATCCGGAGACCAAGGGCAGCGTGCTCGAACGCATGCGTGCGCACATGATGGTCAGCGGCGCCGCCAAAGACGCCAAGCCCGAAACCAAGGAGGCCGCCAAGCTCGCCGCGGCCGGTGGCGACGTGCCGATCAGTGCGCTTGGTTCGGGTTCCGATTACAGCGCCTTCCTCGAACACCTGGGCATTGCATCGCTGGACCTGGGCTTCAGCGGCGAGGAAGACAACGAGGGCGTCTATCACTCGGCGTACGACTCCTTCGATCACTACGTGCGCTTCGGCGATCCCGATTTCCAGTACGGCGTGGCGCTGTCCAAGGTCGCAGGTCATATCGTGCTGCGCACCGCGGACGCCACCGTGCTGCCGATGCGCTTTGAGGACTTCAGCGACACGCTCAATCGCTATGTCGAGCAGTTGCATCAACTGGTCGCCGATACGCGCAAGGACACCGAGCAGCAACATCAGTTGCTGGACAAGCATGCCTATGCACTGGTATCCGATCCCACCCGGCCGCAGCTGGCGCCTGAGCGCGATAGCGATGTGCCGGAGATCAAACTCGCACCGCTGGACGATGCGACGCGCAAGCTGAGAAAGAGCGCACAGGCCTTCGAAGCCGCCTACAGCCAGCGCGCAGCGTCCGGCTTCAACCTGCCCGCCGCTCAACAGCAGCAGCTCAATGCGTTGATGGGGAAGATGGAGCAGTCGCTCACCAGCGCTGCCGGTCTGCCGGCGCGTCCCTGGTTCCGCCACATGATCTACGCGCCGGGCATGCTCACCGGCTATGGCGTGAAAACGGTACCTGGCGTGCGCGAGGCGATCGAGGGACGTCGCTGGGAGGAGGCCAACCAGTACGCGCAGACCACCGCCAAGATTTTGGATGGCTACCGCGAACAGCTGGACAAAATCACCGCGATGCTGAAGAAGTCGTAACCCCCTGTAGGAGCGCACTTGTGCGCGACCACCCGGCAAAGCGGCCGCCCTCCAGGCGGCGGTCGCGCACAGGGTGCGCTCCTACACGGATGGAGCGACAGCTGCGCCGTCCAGATAGCCGATCTTTTTGTGCCTGGGCAGCTGCTTGATTTCCCATTCCGCGCGCGACGCTGCCGCGCGATTTTCAAAGACGCGGGAACCGATCAAGCGCAGCGGAGGGTGCGAACGCGTATAGCGCGCGCCCTTGCCGCTCACGTGCGCCTGGTAGCGCGCCTCAAGATCGTTGGTGATGCCGGCGTAGTAGGTGCCGTCACGGCATTCGATCAGGTAGAGAAGCCAGGGGCCTGTGGAGCGGGGCATGAGGTCTGCATTCGTGGGCAACGCCGGCACGTCATCCTACGTGCATGGCGCCGGGGCGGTCGAGCCCCGGCGACGCAGGGCCATCAGGTTTCGGTGGGATCCAGATGGAAGGTTTCCACCCGGCCGACGCCCGCAAGCACGTTCTGCACCTGGGGACGCGCAATCACATCGCGCCATCGCCGCAGACGTTCGGTGTCCATGGGCGTGGTGCGGATGTCGGCATATATCTGCATATCGTCGAGCGCCTGGCTTCGCCATTCCTCGTTCTTGAGGCGTTCGATCAGCAGGTCGGCCGCCTCGTCCAGATGGTTGCTCAGCAACAATGCCGCCTGCCAGGTGGTGATGGCGTCCTTGCGGTGCTCGCGCATATAGGTCAAATGCATGCTGATGGCCGCCTGGTCCTGTTGGACGATGGCCGCTTCCAGTCGCACGATCTCCAATTGCATGCGCCCATAGGGGCTCATGCTGCCCAGCTCCTGCACGGTGCTGAGTGCTTCGCCGGGACGCTTCAGGTCGGCATACAACTGGCCAAGGTTGATGATCTGGCTCACGTTCATGCCGCCGTCTTCGGGGCGGCGGGCGGCACGCTGCCACTGTTCCACCGCCTCGTCCCAACGCCCGAGTCGGGCCAGTGCACGCGAGCGTTCGTCGAGCAGCCAGATGTACTGCTTGTCGAAATCCTCGTAGGTCGCGCTGCCGTTGCCATCCTGCGTCTTGGCGATCACCGCATCGGCGAGCGCCAACACTTCGTCGTAGCTCCGAGCGCTCAGCAGCAGCGATTGCAGGCGCACCGTCGGACGAAGCTTGTGTGGAGTGGACTGCAGCTGTGCCCGCGCGCTGTCGATTTCACGGGCCAGCATGCGATCGACGTCGTAGTGCTTCTGATCGGCGCGAGTCAGCGCATCGAAGCGTTTGTCCACGCGCATGGACAGCACGGTGCGGGCCGAGTCGATGCGTGCGGCCGCTGCTGCCGCCTGCCTGGTGTGGCCATTGGCCAGCTGGAGCGTGGCGAGGTCCTGCCATAACTCGTTGGGCTCGCCGTCCGAGTCTTTCCATCGCGCATCGAATAGCGCCTGCAAATAAGCGAGTCGCTGCGAAGCATGGTTGCCATCCATCAACTCACGTTCGATGGTGATCACGGCGCGCTCGTTGATGTCACCGAGTTTGTCCGGCCATCGCTGCGCAATCGTCGTGACGCAGACGGCGCTATCGGCATAGTCCTTGAGTGCATAGGCACTGCTCAGTCGGGTGAACCAGGCCTCGCCGTCGGCTTCAGGCAGGGCGGTCGCGCGCACCAGATACCCATAGGCCTTCTTGTGCTCGCCCTGCTCCTCGGCAATGGCGCCAGCCATCAGCTGGGCGGCATAGCGAATCTTTTCCGGCAATCGCTCGAAGTCCTCTTGCTGCAGTACCTGGTCGACCGCCTGCGTGGCGGCTTTCAGATTGTTGCTGCCGATGTAGATCATGGCGACGCGCAGGTTTTCCTTCGCGGCATCGGTACTCTGGGCGGTGCTGACGGGCGGTGCCGGCGGCTTGCTGGTGGTGGATGCTGAGGCGCCACTGGCGATGGCCAGCAGCGTGCAGAAGACGGCTGTTTTGCGCATGAAGACTCCCCCCGGTGTCAACGGCAAGTGTGCCCGAAGACGAGGGACGTGGCGACTCCGCAAGAGCCGTCCTCTAAGTGCGCTGGCCACCGTCGTGGGAGGCCGCAGCCATCAAGGGGAAAGCCGGGTCCTGGCGAACAGGGCGATGATCCAGCCGAACAGCAGCATCGCCGCGAGGTTGGCCACGAAGCTGAAGACGCTGAAGTGCGGCACCTTGTGCAAGGCGGACAATGGCACGACCACGTAATTCATCACCGCAAACACCACCGCACCGTAGGCTATGCCCCAGATGGGCCACTGCCGCGTGGCGGCCACGCGGCGGCCCACGAGCAGCACGAACACGGCTGCGATCACCAGCGACATGGCCCATTGCAGCAGCATGCCCAGCGCCGCTTCCGTTGGGCCGCCTGCGAGCGCGCCCTTGCCGAGCAAGCCGGCTGCGATGTATTTGAGGATCACGACGGGGCTGAAACCGCTGATGAGCGAGGCGGCGCCGATGTCCAGCGTGCCGGCGACCAGGCCACCCCAGAGGATGGCTGCGAGCAGGGGATGACGCGAGCGAGTCATGGTGTTCTCCGTGGCGTCTGGCGCCGCTACTCTAAACGCATACAGGCCGGCGGGCGACATGACTCTTTGCAGGGTCGCCGGCCACTACCAACCGGGCGAAATCGATAGCATCGATCCATGTTGTTTTCCGACTCCACGGCAGCACCCGCCCAAACCCTGGTGGCCGATTTGCGCGACTACCCGCATTGGCGCCGGGGGCGCCTGCGCTACGGCGTCTGGATCGTTCCCGTGGTCGATACGGAACTGCTCGAGTACATCCGGGTCGCGCGCAACCAGTTGGCGGACTTGCTGCATCCGAGCCCGCGTCGACAGGCGCATCTGACGGTATTCGTCTGCGGCTTTCACGGCGAAGGAGAGCGCGACGACGATTTTCCCCTGCAACGGCTCGGGCAGCAGTTGGCTCTGCTTGAGGCAGACGCAGGTGTCGCGTGCAGCCTGCCTCTCGCAAGAGTGGACAGCTTCGCCAGCGCTGCCTTCATTCCCGTGGGCGATCCCATGGGACGACTGGCGACGTGGCGGGGTGTCCTGGGGGAATGCAGCGCCGAAATCAGGCAGTCGCCCTATGTCGCGCACATCACCCTGGGTTTGTATCGCCGCTGCGTATCTGTGGCTGAACTGCGGCAACGGCTGGATGATGTCGCGGCGCCACCTCCCTCGCTGCAGGCCAGCGAGCTCCAGTACGTCACCTACGACGCTCGCGATCAACTTGGGCCATTGCAATGCGTTCGCCGTGTTGCGCTCGAAGATGCACAGGAACCCGCCCGCAGCGCGCAATAGAAAAGCGCGGCACGACGATCGCCGTGCCGCGCCTCGTTGGTGCAGCGGTGGATCAGCTATGCGCGCTTGAAGAAGCCCCAGCCGGTACGCTCTTGCTCGCCTTGCCGCCCTTGTGAGGGCCGGCGCCCTTCGGGCCGCCGCCCGGGTTGCGATACATCGCATCGGCAATCTGCTTTTGCTCAGGCGAGAGCGCGCTATACAGATCGCTGAAGGAGGAAGAGAGCTTCTTCATATTGTCCGCATGCGTCTCGGTGAGATCGGCATAGGACTTCATGGCGTCGGCAGCGCTCATGGTCGGCAGCTTCTGCGCGCGTTCGCGGAACGCCTCGTCGGCCTTGCGTGCGTTGTCGCGCATGGTCTGCGCGAAGGCGTCCCAGGGCTTGGCCTGCTGGTCGGTGATCTTCAGTTGCGCGTGCAGGTCAGCGATGCGCCGCTCGACCGCATCAGCGTGTTTCTGCCCATGGTCCTGCGCACCCGGCGGCGTGGCCGTGGGCAATTTCTGCGCGGCAGGCGCGGTGGTTGGTGCGGCTTGTTGCGCCCATGCGGGAGCGGCCACCAGCGCAAAGGACACCAGCGCCGGCAGGGTCAAACTGCGAAGAGTGGTTTTCATCGTCGGAGTTCCTGTGCAGTGGATGGCGGCAGCGTTCTAGTAGCCGTCGTTGTAATAGACGACACCCGGCGGCGGCGGTGGCGGCGGCGAGGTGTAAATCACCGTCGGCGGCGGCTGCGGCGTATTGGCGTTGGAGATCGCTACGCCTGCGGCCACGCCGAGCAGGGCGCCGGCAACCACGGCTCCGCCATTGTCGTAATGGTCGTAGTGGTCATGGTGATAGTCGTAGTGATTGTCGTAATGACTGTGATAATCGTGGTGGTCGTAATGCGGCAGCGGGCCATGGTGGTACTGCGCCAGCGCCGGCAGCGGCAGCGCCATCCAGGCCACAGCCATCGCGGCGGCGGCAAGCTTGTGATGTAGTGCGATGGACGAGTGGTGTTTCATCTACGTTCCCTCCGGCCGTGCGGCGGTGGTGTCGCACGTGGGAAGCGTAGGTCTGGCCATGTGCACGCCAGCACAATACGTCACCGCATTTTCATACGACTTTGGGAACGGTTTGCCTATGTCGCTGCCGCGTGACATTTGCGTTGTCACGACAGCGACGAGGACGCCGCAACGTCCTCGCCGGTGTTGATGCTAGCGCGTGGAAACGAAGTCGATCTTCTCCAGGCCTGCACGTTTGGCCGCCGAGATCACGCTGGCCACGGACTGATAGGGCGCACCATCGGCGGGATCAAGCTGCAGCCGCGGCGGTTCGCCCTGGTGCGCGGCGATCGCCAGTTGCGATGACAGCATCGCGGCATCGATCGGCACATCGTTCCAGGTCATCGAGCCGTCCACCTGGATCGACAACCGTACCGCTTCGGACGTCGCGGCGTGGTTGCTGCGGCCCGGCTGCGGCAGGTCGAGTTTCAACTTGTGGGTGAGTACGGGCGAGGTGATCATCGTGATGACCAGCAGCACCAGCAGCACATCCACCAGTGGCGTCACGTTGATCTGGGCGAGCGGAGCATCGGAAACACGTGCAGAGAAAGCCATACTTCCTCCTTAACCGCGTGAATGGCATCGATGTGGGACGCCGGATCTGGGGATGAGCCGGCGGGACCAGATTACTCCCGACGGCCGGGTGTCGCGCAAGTAGGGCCGTCGTGTGCGGTATCGTGTACCGCTAGCCCCACGTCGTGTCTGCATGAACCGCTCATCTTCTGATCACCAGCCTGACCTGCTGGGTGGCCACACCCCGCCGCAAGTCCACCGCCTGTTCTTCGCCCTGATGCCGGACACTGCCGTGGCTCAACGCATCGAGGCCGCTGCCTCTCGCGTGGCTGCCGAGCAGCATCTGCATGCACGCATGATCCGCTCGTCGCGCTATCACGCCACGCTGCATTTCCTTGGCGATCACCCAATGTTGCGCGAAGACATCGCCAAGGCGGCGATGGCGGCCGCGGCCAAGGTGCGGGCCCAGCCCTTTGAGCTGGTGCTGGATTCGGCGGCGGCCTTCCATGGTCGCGAACCACCTTGCGTGCTGCGCTGCTCGCACATGCCCGAAGGCCTGCAGCGACTGTGGAATGACCTCCAACAGACGTTGTCGCTGGCCGGCCTGGGGCGACACCTGTCGCGCCAGTTCACCCCGCATGTGACCTTTGCCTATAGCCGGGGCCGCCTGCCAGAGCCCATGGCGATCGCGCCGATCAGCTGGCGCGTGGAAGGTTTTTCGTTGGTGCACAGTGTCGTTGGCGGCGGCGACTACCGGATCTTGGACGCCTGGCGGTTCCAGGCACCGTAGCCCACGGGGCCATGGCGCGCCGCAGGATGCCGTGCGGCCGGGTAACACGACATACTCACGGCTCCTTCCGACGCCGGTGAGTTGCCCATGTTGAAACCCTTGCTCGCTACTGTGCTGACCTGCTCGGTCGCGCTTCCCGTCATGGCTGCCGCGCCGAACGCCAACCAGGCGCAGGCGCGCGACATCTTCAGTCACCTCATCGCGTTCAAGACGGAGATCGGGCAGGGGCAGGTGCCGGTGATGGCGAACTACCTCGCCGATCAGTTCCGCGCCGCCGGTTTCCCCGATGCGGATATCCATATCATTCCGCACGGCGAGACGGCGGCGATGGTGGTGCGTTATCGCGGCAACGGCACCGGCGGCAAGCCCATCGCGCTGATGGCGCATATGGACGTGGTCACCGCCAAGCCGGAAGACTGGCAGCGCGACCCGTTCAAGCTGATCGAAGAAAACGGTTATTTCTACGGGCGCGGCACCGAAGACATCAAGAGCGGCGTCACCGTGCTTGCGGCGAACTTCATCCAGCTCAAGAAGGCCGGCTTCGTGCCCACGCGCGACCTCATCATCGTCTACACGGGCGATGAGGAAACCTCGCAGGACACCATGGACGACCTGGTGAAGAACCATCGCGACCTGGTCGATGCGGAGTTCGCACTCAATACGGATGCCGGCGGCGGCGAGCTCGGTGAAGACGGCAAGCCGCTGGTGTTCGGCCTGCAAACCGCTGAAAAAGCCTATGCGGATTTCGAACTCACCACGCGCAACGCAGGCGGTCACAGTTCGCTGCCGCGTGCCGACAACGCCATCTATGAACTGGCGGACGCGCTGAAGAAAGTGCAGGGCTATCAGTTTCCGGTGATGTGGAACGACACGACCATCGCTTCGTTCAAGGCACTCGGGGCGACCACGCAAGGCAAAGTGGGGCAGGCCATGCGCGACTTCGCCAAGGACCCGCATGACGCCAACGCAGCGAGCGTGCTGGCGGCCGATCCTGCTGAAGTGGGCAAGACGCGGACCACCTGCGTCGCCACCATGCTGCGCGGTGGTCACGCCGATAATGCTTTGCCGCAATCGGCCACCGCCAATATCAACTGCCGCATCTTCCCTGGCGTGTCCATCGAGACGGTGCGCAAGACGCTGGCCGATCAGGTGGGTTCCAAGGTAGAGGTCAACCTGATCGGCAAGGCGGTTTCCAGCGATGCCTCGCCGCTGCGTCCGGATGTGGTTGCGGCCGTGACCAAGGCGGTGCATGCCATTCGTCCGGGCGTGGCGATCACGCCGGTGCAGGAATCGGGCGCCACCGATGGCATCTACTTCCGCGCAGCAGGCATCCCGACCTATGGCGTGAACGGCATGTTCATGAAGAACAGCGACGCGTTCGCGCATGGCCTCAACGAGCGCGTGCCGGTGAAGTCGTTCTATGACGACGTGACCTATTGGCACGTGCTGCTCACCACGTTGGCGGGTCCGGCGGTCGGCAAATAACGCGACCTGGGACCGTGCCGAAACTCCTGCAGCGGTTTATGCTGAGGGGGCGCAAACTAGCGCCCCCAATACCCAACTGAAAACGGAGTTCGTCATGCGTCCGACCGTCCTTGCAGTGCTGGTAGCTCTTGCTTTCCCTGTCACCGCGGCGCTGGCGACCCCGCCGGCGCCAGCCGAGGTCCCCTCGTACGTCACCGCCGCGGTCAACGATCCCGCGCGCAAGGACGACACCGTCAACGATGATCGCCGCAAGATCGCCGATCTGATGGCCTTCGCCGAGGTCAAGCCGGGCCAGTCGGTCGTCGACCTGATTCCCGGCAGCGGTTACTTCACGCGCGTGTTCAGCGGCGTGGTCGGCCCCCAGGGCAAGGTCTTCGCCGTGTGGCCCAACGAATACGGCAAGGAAGCGCAGTCGGATGTGCAGGCTTCCAAAGCGCTGGTAGCCAACCCGCATTACGCCAATGTCGGTGTACTGATGGTGCCGGCCAAGGAGTTCAAGACGCCGGTCAAGGTTGACCTCGTCTTCACGTCGCAGAACTACCACGACTACCCGGACAAGTTCATGGGCAACGTCGATCCGGTGACCTTCGACAAGCAGGTGTTCGATTCGCTCAAGCCCGGCGGCCTGTTCGTGGTGGTCGATCACGTTGCCGAAGCCGGTTCGGGGATGCGCGACACCGACACCTTGCATCGCATCGATCCGGCCATCGTCAAGAAGCAGGTCGAGTCCGTGGGCTTTGTGTTCGACGGCGAAAGCGACGTGCTGCGCAATCCCAAAGACCCGCACAACATCAAGGTATTCGACAAGTCGATCCGTGGTCATACCGACCAGTTCGTCTATCGTTTCCGCAAGCCCGGCTGACTCTGAGCGGTACTTACGATTTGACTGATTTACAGCAAACCACCGTAACGGAGGGTGCCAGCGCGCCCTCCGTCGATCCACCGCCCACCCCGCCGCAACGCCCCGACGACGAAGACTGCTGCGGCCAGGGCTGCGTGCCGTGCATCTTCGATTTCTACGATGAAGCCATGGGCAAGTACCGCGAGGCCCTGACCGCGTGGAAAGAGCGGCATCCGCTGCATTCGCCCGACTGATTGTCGCGGTACCGCGAGGCCGTACTGTTGTGGGAGCGCACCCTGTGCGCGACTGCCTCAGTGTTGATCATTCGCCTGGCGATGATCGACGGGCGGGGGCGCTGATAGGTTGCTGTCGCGCACAGGGTGCGCTCCCACAGGGGGGCGTTCTACACTTGGCGCCTGCTTTTCAGGACCATCCGATGCCTTTCCCGTCGTTGCGAACCCTTGCCTGCGGGCTGCTGTTGCTGAGCGCCCACGCCGCCTTCGCCCAGACGCCGCACACCGTGCAGCTGCAAGACCTCACCTGGACCGAAATTCGCGACCAGGTCCAGGCCGGCAAGACCACCATCATCATTCCCATCGGCGGCACCGAGCAGAGTGGTCCGTACATCGCCGTGGGCAAGCACAATGCACGCGCAGCTTTCCTCTCGCAGAAGATCGCCGAACGCCTGGGCAATGCGCTGGTGGCGCCCGTGGTGACCTACGTGCCCGAAGGTGGCACCGCGCCACCCAGTTCGCATATGCGTTTCCCCGGCACCATCACCATCCCCGATGCCGTGTTCGAGCAGATGCTGGAATCGGCCGCGCAAAGCTTTGCCGTGCATGGCTTCCGCAACATCGTCCTGCTGGGCGACCACGGCGGCTATCTGAAGGATCTGGACCGCGTCGCCGCCAAGTTGAACAAAACCTGGGGCGGCAAGGCGCGCGTCATCGTGCCGCCGGAGTACTACGCCACCTCATCGGAGGGTTTCAACCAGATCCTTCGCCAGCACGGCATCAAGGATGACGAGATCGGCACGCACGCCGGTTTGGCCGATACGTCCCTGCAGCTTGCCGTGGCCCCGCAGATGGTGCGCCTTGGCCAGTTGCAGGATGGCCCCAAGCTGGGCGCCGCCGATGGCGTGTATGGCGGCGACCCGCGCCGCTCCGCGGCTGACCTCGGTCAGCTGGGCGTGAATGCTATTGTGGTAAATACAGTGAATGCCCTGCGTCGCGACACGCAGGCGCACTGACCTCCCCGAATCACCCGACCTAAGTTGTGAGCCATGGCCATCGCTAAATCCCTGCGTTCCTCCCGTCTGCTCCGCCTGGCACCGTTTGCGCTTGCCGCTGCGTGCCTGGCCGGCACTGCCCTGGCGGCTTCGTCCGTCACCACCGTCCCTGGCATGCCGCCGGTGGTGAACGCCGCCAACATGTACAGCGAAGCGGGGCTCAATCACCTCAGCGCCGCCGTGAAGAACGACCCGGCGCGCATCTACGTGCCCAACCTGCGTTCGAACGATGTCTACGTGATCGATCCGGCCACCTACAAGGTGGTGGACAAGTTCAAGGTGGGCGAGGGCCCGCAGCACGTCGTGCCGTCGTGGGATCTGCGCACGCTGTGGGTCACCAACAATGCCGAGCGCAAGAAGACCGGCAGCCTTACGCCGATCGACGCGGCTACCGGCAAGCCGGGCACGGCCGTGCCAGTGGACGATCCGTACAACATGTACTTCACGCCGGACGGCAAGGAAGCCATCGTCGTTGCCGAAGCGTTCGCGCGCCTGGATTTCCGCGATGCTCACAGCATGAAGGAACATTCCAGCCTCAGCGCGCCGGACTGCAAGGGCATCAACCACGCCGACTTCGCCATCGACGGCAGCTATGCCATCTTCACCTGCGAGTTCACCGGCAAGCTGGTGAAGATCGACATGGTCAACCGCAAGGTGCTCGGTTACCTGGACCTGTCCAAGAAGGGCATGCCGCAGGACATCCGCTCGTCCCCGGACGGCAAGACCTTCTACGTCGCCGACATGATGGCCGATGGCGTGTACCTGATCGACGGCGCCAGCTTCAAGCAGGTGGGCTTCGTCAAGACCGGCGTGGGCACGCATGGCCTGTACCCGAGCCGCGACGGCACCAAGCTGTATGTCGCCAACCGCGGCTCCAACAAGGTGCACGGTCCGCGCGGCGGCAAGGGCAGCGTGTCGGTGATCGACTTCGCCTCGCAGAAGGTGGTGGCCAACTGGCCGATCCCCGGTGGCGGCAGCCCGGACATGGGCAATGTGAGCGCCGATGGCAAGACGCTGTGGCTGTCGGGTCGCTTCGACGACGAGGTCTATGCGATCGACACCGCCACGGGCCAGATCCGCAAGATCAAGGTGGGCCAGGAGCCGCACGGTCTCGCCGTATGGCCGCAGCCGGGCCGTTACTCGCTGGGCCACACGGGCATCATGCGCTGAGCATGAGCGCGCTGGCATAGGCGCGCGATCCCGCTGCCGTCCTTCAACCGCAGCGGGAGTCGATTGACCGCGCGGACGTCGATGCTGCGTTCCACACCTGTCTCCCGTCGTTGTTGACCGCACCGGCCTGAAAAAAAGTCAGGCCGGTGCGAGCACTTGCGTCAAACACGGCGAGTTTCCAACTGTCATGCGGCTGTTATCGCCTTTTCTGAATGCCACTGTTAAATTGTGACGTAGAGCACGTTTTGGCATGCGATTCAGGGAGTGGGCATGAAGGGGAAGCAGTGGCTCGAACGGCTTTTATGCCGTGTTTTCAAGCATCAATGGGCTCGGCCGGAACCCGGTCGCCGCGAATGCAGCCGCTGCGGTCGCGTCGAGGAGCGCAACTGGCGAATGGGCTGAGACGTCGGTCGGCCTCACTGGCAATTGGGGACAGCGTCCCCAATATCGGGGCTTCCCGCATGAGGAAGCCCCATGATTCCGTTCTCCGTCCTCGATCTGGCACCGGTCACCGAAGGCAGCGATACCACCCAGGCCTTCGCCAACACGCTGGATCTGGCCCGTCGCGCCGAGGCGCTTGGCTACCACCGCTATTGGCTGGCCGAGCACCACAACATGCCAGGCATCGCCAGCGCGGCCACCGCCGTGCTGATCGGTCACGTGGCGGGTGGGACCTCGACCATACGTGTTGGCGCGGGCGGCATCATGTTGCCCAACCATGCGCCGCTCCAGGTGGCTGAGCAGTTCGGCACCTTGGCGTCGCTCTATCCGGGACGCATCGATCTTGGCTTGGGACGCGCGCCTGGAACCGATCACGCGACTGCACGTGCACTGCGCCGTTACTTCGATAGCGCCGAGCAGTTCCCGCAGGACGTGGCTGAATTGCTGGCGTATTTCGAGCCGGCGACACCCCATCAACCCGTGCGCGCCGTGCCCGGTGCCGGCATCAATGTGCCGGTGTGGCTGCTGGGCTCGAGCTTGTTCAGCGCCCGCCTGTCGGCTGCGATGGGTTTGCCGTTCGCCTTCGCCTCGCACTTTGCGCCGGACGCGATGGACGATGCGCTGGCCCTGTATCGCCGCGATTTCCGTCCCTCGGCGCGCCTGGCCGCGCCGTACGCGATGCTCGGCGTGAATATCGTCGCGGCGGAAAGCGACCAGGAAGCGAAGCGCCTGTTCACTACCCAGCAGCAGAGTTTCGTCAACCTGCGTCGTGGCCGCCCGGGCCTGATCCCGCCGCCGATCGACAATATCGAAGACTTCTGGACGCCCACCGAAAAATTCGGCGTGGAGCATGCGCTCGCTTGCGCGGTGATCGGCAGCGCCGAGACGGTGAAGCAGGGCATCGAATCGTTTGTCGAACGCCATCGCCCGGACGAGCTGATGATCACCGCGAACGTGTTCGATCACGAGGCGCGTTGTCGCTCGTACGCCATCGTGGCCGATGTAAAGCAGCGTCTGTCGAGCTGACGCCGCCGATCAGGCCGGCGCGAAACTCCTGCGCAGATCCTGCTGGCAACGCGCCAGCAGCTGCGCGGGAAACGCGGCCACCGGGTCCTCGCTGTAACCAGCCTCGCTGTCGAGCAGGCCTTGTTCGGCGAGGAGCTGGTTCATGGCCAGGCGCTGGGAGACGTAGAGCACGCGACTCATTGGCAGCGTGAGCGCGGCATGGCCGTGCTCGCAATGTTCCACCAGCGCTTCCTGCACGGGCGGCGGCAGATCCCAATGCTGGCCTGCCTGCACGGTGAGTTCGGCGGCGAGCTGCACGCAGCCATCGATGAAGGCCGTTGAGCTGGCGGGCAGTTCGCTGTTCTGCAATTCCTTATCCAGCAAACGCGCCACGGCGCCCAGGCCGCTATAGCCGACCAGGGCCACCAGATAGGCTTCGAACGCGTCGCACTGGCCCTTGCTGAGATACACCGCCGCGTGCGCGCAGCGTTCGGCGTGATCCCATAGACGCTGGCCCACGATCTGCCCGTTGGCACCGGCGCTGGCCATCAGGATGGGCTTCATCACGTAAGACGTCACCACGTGGCGCAAGCCGATCTGGCCGAGCAGCACCACCGCGTGTTGCAGGCTGCCCACCGGATGGGCGGTGCGATAGGTGACGCTGCCGGTGACGCGCATGACTTCGCCCACCAGCACCGGATCGCGTTTGATCAGGTCGGCCAGCTGGGCGCCGCTGAGTTTGTCGTTCTTCATCGCGCGCATCAGCTGCGGCAGCACCGTTGGCATGCGCGGCAGACTGCGTACGTCGAAGCGGCCGTTCTCGCACTGGTCCTTCAGGCGCTGGAGAACGGCCTGTTCGCGCGGCTTGTTGGCGCTGTCGCCGGCGTTGACCGGCTGGTTGAGGATGAAGCGGAAAAAACGCTCGGCGAGCTCATCGCCCGAGACCATCCCGTGGGGCAGGCTGGTTTCCACCGGGAGTTCCGGCTCGGGCGCAGCCGGCCGCGTCGCTGCTGGTTCTGCCGCGCGCTCACGCCCGAATACCCGCCACCAGTTCCCCATCATCGTGCTGCCAGCTCCCCTGTGTGGCCCCCGCTACGCTGGGGGTATCGGCAGCTGGCGGAAAAAATGTAGTGCGACTGTGCCGCGCTGCGACGCTCTGCTCAGTTATCGGCAGCTGGGGGCAAATGCTTGATCCATGCCGCCGCCCCGAGTCCGGCGCGGCGGCCGCTGGCAAAGCAGGCCGTGAGCAGGTAGCCGCCGGTGGGCGCCTCCCAGTCTAGCATTTCGCCGGCACAGAACACGCCGGGCAGGGCGGCGAGCATCAGTTGCGGGTCCAGCGCTTCCAGCCGCACGCCGCCGCCGCTGCTGATGGCTTCTTCGATGGGACGGGCGCGGGTGAGTCGCAGCGGCAGGCGCTTGATGCGGCGGGCCAGCGTGTCGACATCGTGGAATTGCTGCCGGTCGAGCACCTCGTGCAGCAGCGCGGCCTTCACCCCGGTGAGCCCGGTCTGGCGACGCAAGTGGTCGCTCATGGAGTGTTTGCCGCGCGGCTTGGCCAGATCGGCGCGCAGGCGATCGAGCGTGCGATCGGGTGCAAGATCGAGTTCGATGGTGATGGGGCCGTGCGCGGCGATGGCGTCGCGGATCAAGGCGGAAAAAGCATAGATCAGGCTGCCTTCGATGCCGTGGGCGGTGATCACGCATTCGCCCTGGCGCGCGTGCTCGCGGCCATGCTCATCGCGCAGATGGATCACTACCGGCTTGAGCGGTGCGCCGGCATGACGACCGGCGATATGTTCGCTCCAGGCGATATCGAAGCCGCAGTTGGAAGGCACCAAGGGCGATACATCGACACCGCGGGCAAGCAACGGCGACTGCCATGCACCCTCCGAACCCAGTTCCGGCCAGCTGCCGCCGCCCATGGCAAGCACCGCTGCATCGGCGCGCACCGCATGTTCGCCATCGGGCGTGGCGAAGCGCAGCAAGCCGTCATCCGTCCAGCCCAGCCATCGGTGGTGCACATGAAAGCGCACGCCATCCTCGCGCAGGCGGCGTACCCAGCCGCGCAGCAGAGGTGCGGCTTTCAGATCGCTGGGAAACACGCGACCGGACGTGCCAACAAAGGTCTCCACGCCCAGCTGGCGTGCCCAGGCGCGCAAGTCGTCCGCATCGAAATCCTCAAGCCATGCCCCCACTTCGCGCGCACGCTTGCCGTAGCGCTGCACGAAATCCGGCTTGGCTTCGCCGTGCGTGAGGTTCATGCCGCCCTTGCCGGCGATGAGGAACTTGCGTCCCACCGAGCCCTTGGCGTCGAACACATCCACCGCCACGCCCGCCGCATGCGCCGCTTCCGCCGCCATCAGGCCGGCAGGGCCTCCGCCGATGACGGCGAGGCGAACGTGGGTAGGCGTGCTGGACATGGCGGCGCGGATGATGGGTGGCCGGGCATTGTACAGACACACAAGTCCCGCCCCTGTGGGAGCGCACCCTGTGCGCGACCGGCCTCGCCTCAGGGCAAGGTTGAGTCGCGCACAGGGTGCGCTCCCACAAAAGACGTCACGCGCTTAGCTGTTCGGGCCCAGCAACGGCCTCAACAGATCCAGCGGCAGCGGAAACACAATAGTCGAGGCCTTGCCGCTGTTGGACATGTCCGACATGGTCTGCATGTAGCGCAGCTGCAGCGCCTGCGGTTGCTGCGAAAGCATCGCCGCGGCATCGCGCAGTTTTTCGGCAGCCTGCAATTCGCCCTCTGCGTGGATCACCTTGGCGCGGCGCTCGCGTTCCGCTTCCGCCTGGCGGGCAATCGCGCGAACCATGGTCTCGTTGAGATCCACATCCTTGATTTCGACATTGCTGACCTTGATGCCCCAGGGATCGGTGGCTTCGTCCAGGATCTGCTGCAGGCTGTGGTTGATCGAATCACGCTGCGAGAGGATGTCGTCCAGCTCGTGCTGGCCCAGCACCGAGCGCAGACGCGTCTGCGCCAGCTGGCTGGTGGCCTGGAAGAAATCCGCCACCTGCAGCATCGCCTTGTCCGGTTCCACCACGCGGAAGTACACCACTGCATTGACACGCACCGAGACGTTGTCGCGGGAGATCACGTCCTGCGGCGGCACGTCCATCACGGTGACGCGCAAATCCACCCGCATCATGCGCTGGACGATGGGAATCAGGATCACCAGTCCCGGTCCCTTGGTGCCGGTGTAGCGGCCCAGCGTGAGCACTACACCGCGTTGGTATTCGGGCAGCACCTTGATCGAAAGGAACAGCATCGCCACAGCCCAGATCACGATCACGCCGACGAAACCAAACATGAGCCTCTCCTTTGTTGCCGATGTCAGGCGCGGGTGATGCGCAACAGCAAGCCGTCGCGCCCCACCACGCGGATACGTGAGCCGGCCGGCAGCGGGGCGTCGCCATGCACGCGCCATTGCTCGCCGCCGATGCGCGCCCAGCCATCGCCTGCCGCGTCGAGCGGCTCGGTCAATTCGCCGGTGCTGAGCAGCATTCGTTCGTCGCCATTGAACTTGCGCGTGTGGCGGGCGCGCGCGACGAGGCGCAACAAGAGCGCCAGCACCACCACGCCAGCCAGCGCCATGCCGGCGATCACGCCCAGGTTCACGGCGTAACCGGGCACACCGGCATCGAACAGCATGATCGAGCCGATGACGAAGGAGAGCACGCCGCCGATGCCGATGGCGCCCACCGATGGCATCAAGGCTTCCGCCAGCACCAGGCATACGCCGAGCATCATCAGGGCGAGTCCGGCGTAGTTCACCGGCAATAGCTGCAAGGCATACAACCCGACCAGCAGGCAGATGGCCCCGGCCACGCCCGGCAGCAGCACGCCCGGATGGAAGGCCTCGAGCACCAAGCCATAGATGCCGGCGAGCAGCAGCAGATAGGCGATGGTGGGATGGGTGACCAGCCCCAACAGATGCGTGCGCCAGTTCGGCGCATAGTCGCGCAAGGGCAGCCCCGCCAGATGCAGCGTGACATCCTGGCCATCGACGTGCACGCGACGCCCTTCGAGGCGCGCGAGCAGCGATGAAGCATCGGGCGCCACCAGATCCACCACATGCTTCTGCAGGGCTTCGTCGGCGGTCAGCGTGGCCGCGCCTTGCACGGCCTTGCTGGCCCAGTCGGCATTACGGCCGTTGAGCTGCGCCAGCGATCGGATGAAGGCATTGGCGTCGTTGATCACCTTGTTGGATTCCGCATCGGCGCCCGTCAGTGGCGCTGCGTCCGGTGCGGATGTCGCCGGCGACGGCAGCGGAAGCTTGCCGCTGCCGTCCAGCGATACCGGCGTGGCCGCACCCAGATGCGTGCCGGGCGCCATCGCGGCGATGGGGCAGGCATAGAGGATATAGGTGCCTGCCGATGCGGCGCGGGCACCGCCCGGTGCCACGTAACCAATTACCGGAAGAGGGGAGGCAAGAATGCTGGCGACGATCTGCCGCATCGAATCGGACAGGCCACCCGGGGTGTCCAGTTGCATCAGCACTGCCGTTGCGCCGTCGCGCCTGGCGTGTTGAAGAGAGGTGTCTACGTATTCCGCGGCGGCGGGGCCGATCGGGCCGTTGAGTTCGATGCGCGCCACGAAACCGTCGGAACGCGCCGAGCCACCGGCGGCATCGCCGGCAAGCGTGGTTGAGGCCAGCATCGCGGCACATAGCACACTGGCCGCTGTCTTCAGCCATGGTGTCACGCACGGTCTCCCGTTTGGCGATATCACACTGCGCCAGCGGGTGTTGTCTCGGTGTGAGATAAGCGGGAGGTTTTGCTTGGCCCGCTTGGGTCAGCTAAACGCGGGCTGCCCGTCCGGGTTCAGCAGGCCGTGTTCCACCAGCCACTGCCGGGCATTGGCGGCATCCTCGCCGAACCAGGCCTGGGCCGAGCCGAGCCGGAACGTATAGCCCCAGGCATTCATATCGTCCATCAGGCGCTCGCGGCCCACGCCGGGCAATTCATCCGCCAGCACGATCTGCAGGTAGCAGGTGGCGTCTTCCTCGGCTACGGAATCGGTGGCGTCGGTATGCACCTCGCTGCGGCGCTCAGGCGGCAGCACGATCAGATGACCGGCTTCATGCAGCAACGAATGCACGGGCGTGTCGTCGCGTGCGTAAACCGTCGTGCCGATGATCCCGGCTTCCTCATCGCCCCAGAAGCTGCCGGGAATAGGCGTGCCGACATCCACGCGTTGCAGGTCGAGCCCATAACGCGCAAGCAGCCGTGCAGGCGCCTCGAAGCCGATCTCGGCTAGGCGCATCACGCTTGCTTCGTCAGGAGGAGAGGTGGGAACTGGCATGGGGAAAGAGTCGCCGCGAATCAGCGGCGACGCAGATCGCGAAGTGCGTGGCGCGGCAGTGCCGCGCCACGACCTCAGATCGACTTGGCTGGCGTGTTCTCGGGCAGCGCCACGGAGAGCTCGAGGATCTCGTGTCCGCTGTCGCGCTCGACATTGATGTTGATGGCGTCGAGGTCGACGTGGACGTATTTCTTGATCACTTCGAGCAGCTCGTTGCGCAGCAACGGCAGGTAGTCGGGAGCGCCGCGGGTGGAGCGCTCCTGAGCCACGATGATGCGAAGACGCTCCTTGGCGAGTCCAGCGGTGGGTTCCGGCTTGCGCTTCAGGAAATCAAGAATACCCATGCCGATCAGCCTCCGAATACGCGCTGGAAGAAGCCCTTCTTCGGCACCTCGAGGAAGCGCAGGGCACGTTCTTCACCAAGGATGCGGGCAACCGTGTCGCTGTATGCCTGGCCGGCAAACGAGTTGTCGTCCAGGATCACCGGCACGCCGGCGTTGGAGGCGGCCAGTACGTTTTCCGATTCGGGAATCACGCCCACCACGTTGATGCCGAGGATTTCCTCGACGTCCTTCACGCTGAGCATTTCGCCCACGGCCACGCGGGCCGGGTTGTAGCGCGTCAGCAGCAGGTGCTGCTTGATCGCGCCGTCGCCGCGTTCGGCACGGCGCGTCTTGCTGGCGAGCAGGCCCAGGATGCGATCGGAATCGCGTACCGAGGACACTTCCGGGTTCACCACCACGACGGCGTGATCGGCGAAATACATTGCCAGGTGCGCACCCTTTTCGATGCCGGCCGGCGAATCGCACACGACGTAATCGAAGCCTTCCTTGCCCAGGTCTTCGAGCACCTTCTCGACGCCTTCCTGGGTCAGCGCGTCCTTGTCGCGCGTCTGGCTGGCGGCAAGCACGTAGAGGGTCTCGTAGCGCTTGTCCTTGATCAGCGCCTGCTTGAGCGTGGCTTCGCCGTGCACGACGTTGACGAAGTCGTACACCACGCGCCGCTCGCAGCCCATGATGAGGTCGAGGTTGCGCAGGCCGACGTCGAAATCGATCACCGCGACTTTCTTGCCGGCCATGGCGAGGCCCGTGGCAAGCGAGGCACTGGTCGTGGTTTTGCCCACGCCACCCTTGCCCGAGGTGACAACGATAATCTCAGCAGTCAAGGCTCATCTCCGCATGGTTTTTTGTAGTTGTAATGACTGATCGTCAAAGCTTGGCGATCAGCAATTTTTCCCCTTCGAGCCAGCATCGCACAGACTGGCCTTCGAGGTCCTTTGGAATTTGTTCAAACACGCGATAGTGGCCAGCGATAGCTACCAGCTCCGCGCGGAAGTCTGAAATGTATATGCGCGCTTTCTCATCGCCCTGTGCGCCGGCCATCGCACGACCGCGCAAACTGCCGTAGATATGGATGCTGCCGTCGGCAATCACCTCGGCAGCATTGGCGATGGCGCCGGTGACGACGAGATCGCGGTCGCGCGCATATACCTGCTGGCCAGAGCGCACCGTGCCTTCGTAGTGCTGGGCACCGGCGTTGGTGACCGGCGCAGCAGGCTCGGCTTCCTGTCGCACAGGCTCCGCGCGACGCACGGGCTCGGCAGCGGCAGCGGCAGCGGCAGCAGGCGGCGCCGGCGGCGCAATGCTGCCACCGTCTGCGGGCTCATACGCGGCGCGGAACTTGGCGATCAGCGGCAAGCCCATGCGCTGGGAGAGCGCATCGACTTCGCTGGTGCCATAGGCCAGGCCCACGGGCAGCATGCCGGCGCTGCGCACGGCTTCGAGCAGCGCGTCGACCGTGCCGTCGTCGGGCAGGTTCATCAGGTGACTGAGATCCAGCACCACGGCGGCGCGGGCAAACAGTTGGGGCGCGGCGCGAACGCGGCGTTCCAGCTCTTCGCACAGCGCCGCTGCGTCCACGCGCTTGATGCGCACGTTGGCGATGCCTACCTGGCCGAAGCGCAGGTCACAGGCGTCTTGTTGATCCATCTTTGCATTCACTGGCGGCGCTCTCCCGCGAGGCGGCGCCGGGTGGTATCGGGGGAGGAGGACGGGTGCTGGCGTTCGGCCAGCCACGGCACATCGGGAAGGCCGTCGTGGTCCAGATAGGTTTCTCGCACGAAGGCGTAGCTGGGCAGGTCCTTGGCGAGCAGGCTCACCTGGGGACCGTCGCTGCCCATGCGCTGCTGGCCCACTTCCTGGAAGCCGTAGGTGCCGTGGAACAGCACCACCACGTCGTCGCGGGGCTCCAGGAACACTTCGCAGGTCAGCAGCGGCACGCGCACTTCCGCATAGCTGGTGACGTCGCAATAGAAAATGCGACCCAGGCCGTGGCGGCGGTAGGCGTTGGCGATGACGATGCGGTCGATATAGGCAAATTGCGGGTAGTGCTCACAGAACCAGCGATAGTTGGGGCTGTCATAGTCCCGACCTTCGCGGAAGGCGACCAGGAAACCGGCAAGATGGCCATCGATTTCGGCCACCCGGAAATAGTCCGCGTGGTCGTAGAAATAGCGCAGCTGTGCGGTGTCCAGGGCGAGGATGGTGCGGCCGGCGGCGTTGTTGAGCGCCAGTACGGCATCCAGGTCGTGCTCTCGCACGTCGCGGATGGCAAGGGCCATTCGTTGCTCCGCTGTGTGTGGTTCGAAGAGTAAGACCGTTGGATCGGCCCCGCGTGACGGCGGCATTATGACATGCGCCACGCGGCCGCACATAACACGGCGCACCATGTAAAACCTTTGTAAAGCGCCAACCTTTGTGCCTTCTGGCAGGGGTGGAGCAATGACTTCTCACGCATTGCACCAAGTCTGCGGGTAGCGAATGATGCGCATATGGCCTGGTCAAACATTAATCACATCCGGCTGCTCCGGTACGCTGGTCTGTTCACGTACCTCTGCGTCGCGCTGCCGCTGCTCTCCGGTCCTGGCGGGCTGGCGGAGGTCAGTGCGTGGTGGAGCAACCCGAATATCACGGGCTGGATTCTTTCCTACCTGATCTTCGGCGTGACCTATCTGCTGCTGACCCGGCGCTCGGGCATGACGCGCCAGACCGGCTACCCCTCCATCGTCCAGCTGCTGGGCCTGGTGGTGCTGACCGGTTCGGCAGTGGCCATGGGCTGGTTCAGCCAGAGCGGCCTGTCGGCCATGCTGATGCTGGTGATCGCCGTGGTGCTGCCCTGGCAGCTGCCGGTGGGCGCGGGGCTGGCCTGGATGCTGCTGCAGAACCTGATGCTGATCCCGATCATCGCCAGTTACATGGGCTGGACCATCGTCACCGCGTTCCTGCAGGTGTGCATGTACCTGGGCATCTCGGCGCTGGTGTTCTTCACCTCGATGATCGCCAGCCTGCAGGCCGAAGAGCGCGAAGTGCAGCGGCGCCTCAATTCCGAGCTGCGCGCCACCCGCGCCTTGCTGGCCGAGTCCACCCGCATCGCCGAGCGCATGCGCATTGCGCGCGACCTCCACGACCTGGTCGGCCATCACCTGACGGCGCTCAGCCTCAATCTGGAAGTGGCCAGCCACCTGGTCAACGCGCAGGCTGCCGAACATGTGCAGAAAGCGCAGGTGACCGCCAAGCATCTGCTGTCGGACGTGCGCGAAGTGGTGAGCGAGCTGCGCCAGGACGACGCGATCGACCTCACCGTCGCCTTGCGCAGCCTGACCGAGGGCGTGCCAGGCCTGAATGTCCACATGGAAACGCCGCCGCGCTTCAGCGTGGAGGATCCCCGTCGCGCCCAGGTGCTGCTGCGTTGTGCCCAGGAAATCATCACCAATACCGCGCGCCATGCCGGCGCGCGCAACCTGTGGCTACGCTTTGATTACGTCAACGCCAACCTGCTGGAGCTCTACGCGCGCGACGATGGCCGCGGCGCGACCAACTTCCGCCCGGGCAATGGCTTGTCGGGCATGCGCGAGCGACTGGTCGAATTCGAGGGCAGTGTGATGGTCGATCCGGCGCTGCTGCAGGGTTTTGCGCTTACCGTGCGCCTGCCGCTGGGCGAGCTGCCGGAACTTGCGCACACCCCGTCACGGTTCGAGCCGCCCGCGCTGGGCATGCTGTAGCCTTGCTGGGTTGTCGTGTAAAAATGTGCTGCTTGGATAGCCGCATCGTTTTCTCCGTTGGCCGCGGGCATCGCACGCCGGCCACCTACGTTTCGAGGATCCGCGATGATTTCCGTCTGTCTCGTTGACGACCAGAACCTGGTACGCCAGGGTGTCCGATCACTGCTGGACCTGGCCGAGGACATCCGCGTGGTGGCCGAATGCGCCGATGGCGCCCAGGCCGTGCAGGACATCCCGCGGATCCGGCCCGACGTGGTGCTGCTGGACCTGCGCATGCCCAACATGAGCGGGCTCGAAGTGCTGCAGGCGCTGTCCGCCCGCAATGAATTGCCGCCCACCATCATCCTCACCACCTTTGATGACGATCAGCTGGTGCTGCAGGGCCTGAAGGCCGGCGCACGAGGTTATCTGCTGAAAGACGTCTCGCTGGAGCAACTGGTGGAAGCCGTGCGCACCGTGGCCGCCGGCGGTTCGCTGGTGGCGCCGATGGTCACCCAGCGCCTGCTGGCCGGCGTCGGCCGCATGCAGAACCAGTTCACCAGCCTGGAACAGCCCGACCCGCTGACCGAGCGCGAGACGGAAATCCTGCGCCTGCTGTCGGGCGGCTACAGCAACAAGGAGATCGCCAACTCCTTGAAAGTGGCGGAGGGAACGGTGAAAAACCACGTTTCCAACATTCTTTCCAAGCTGGGCGTGCGCGACCGCACGCGTGCGGTGCTCAAGGCGCTGGAGCTTGGCATCGTCTGAGAGCCTGTTTGCGATCTTCACCTAGCGGAGGTCGCAAACCGGCTCTGAATCCTTGCGGAGCCTTGCCGGACGCCATTCGCAGGCGTCTGGAAGCCCCGTGTCAGGCAGTCTTTACGGCTGGACGCCGGAGCAAGTAGTATCGGAAACTTCGGCGCTGGCCGACCCCCGTTCAGGCAGTGATTCTTCGGGAATCTCCCGTGGCGGGCCGGTCTCCGGCGACTGCCCTTGTGCCGTGTACCAGAAGAGACGTGCGGAGAATCCTGGAATGATGCGTGTTCTTGAGTTTATTGTTGCCCTAATCATCGTCATCGTCGTGGCGGTGGTCGTGGGCGTGGTGATGCCTGGCAGCGGCCATGTCGAACGGTCGTTGGTCGTTGGCAAGGACATGCGTCAGGTCTACGACGTGCTCAACAATTTCCGCCGCTTCCCGGAGTATTCCGTGCAGCGCGAGTACGACCGCAATATCAAGTTTGATTTCTCGGGCAAGGCTTATGGCCCGGGCGCCGAAATCAGCTGGGCCAGCGATGACGGCAAGGTCGGCAACGGCAAGTTCACCATCGCCTCCGCTGATCCGAGCTTCGACAAGGTCGACTCGACCGCCAAGAAGTCCACCATCGTGTGGAACGTCGACAACGACTGGCGCGGCAACGACAAGCACTTCACGCTTGATCTGGAGCGCAACGGCAGCCGCGGTCAGCTGACCAAGGTGACCTGGTCGTATGACGTCGACTACGGCTTCAACCTGATCAACCGCTATTCCAATCTGTACATTCATGGCGACCCGGATGCCTTCATCCAGTTCAGCCTGAACAACCTGCAGAACGTGCTGGCTGCGGTCCAGAACGTGGACTACACCAAGCTGATCCCGTACATCGAGCAGACCCAGCCCACGCCGGTGCTGATGGTGTCCTCCTCGATCGAGCGCAAGGGTGGCCTCGAGGCCCTCAATGACGCGACGGACAAGGCGATTGGCCAGATCCAGGCTGCCGCCAAGAAGCTGGGCGTGACCACCACCGGTCCGCGCATCATCTACACCACCAACTACGGCGACCAGAACTACTCGTTCGACGTGGCCATGCCGATCAGCGCGACCAGCCTGAACGTTGCCGGCCAGACCGTCGAGCTGGTGGCCGCCAAGGCGCCGGACCTCAACGCCGCCGCGGCCAGCACCAGCGCCGATGCGAGCAGCACCGCCGGCGACACGACTCCGGGTGGTCATGACCGCTTCGGCCGCCTGATCGTCGACAACGATGTGCGTGCTTATCTGGCCTTCGGTGGCCCGGCCCTCAAGGCCGTGTGGAACGGTACCGCCGCCGGCGTGCCGCAGACCCGCGACCTGATGAAGGCCTATGCCCAGACCCACGGCTACAAGTTCGACGAAGTGACCAATCGCTTCTACGACATCGAAGCCAAGCCGGAAGTGAAGCAGGGCGACCAGGTCACGCAGTACGCCGAGTTCGACGTGTACCTGCCGCTGAGCTGGGCGCCGGACCAGACCCCGGAACAGGCTGCGGGCATCAAGCCGCCGTCGCTCGACGATACCGGCAGCGACCAGGCTCCGGCCTCGTCCAGCACCGCCGCTCCGGCCAGCGCCGCCAGCGCCGGCAAGTAAGTCGCTCCGGCGGCAAGCTTCGAAAGGGCCCTTCTTCGGAAGGGCCTTTTCATTTTCAGGCCCTGCGCGGGCCGGGCTGGGCGAACTTTCGGTTACAGTGCGGGTCGATCCCGCAGCCATGCGCGCAGCACTGCACGCGACTGACTCCACAGGACATGATCGAAACCGAACTGCTTACTCGACGCTACGGTGCCCTCACGGCGGTGGACTCGCTGAGTTTCCGCGCCGAACCGGGCCAGGTGCTCGGGCTGCTGGGCCCCAACGGCGCCGGCAAGACCACCGCCATGCGCATGATCGCGGGCTTCCTCGAGCCCAGCTCGGGCACGGCGCGCGTGTGCGGCTACGACGTGCGCAAGGAGCCGCTGAAGGCCAAGCGCGCGCTGGGCTATCTGCCGGAAGGCGCGCCTAGCTATGGCGAGCTGACCGTGCGCGAATTTCTGTCCTTCATCATCCGCATGCGTGGCCTGCAGCGCGATGAAGGCTCGCGGCGCTTCGATCGGGTGGTTGGCGGACTGCAGCTGGAGAGCGTGCTTGACCAGTGCATCGATACCTTGTCCAAGGGTCTCAAGCGCCGCGTGGGCCTGGCCCAGGCGATCGTGCACAACCCGCAGGTGCTGATGCTCGACGAGCCCACCGATGGTCTGGATCCCAACCAGAAGCACACCGTGCGCCAGCTGATCGACCAGATGGCACGCGACCGCACCATCCTGATCTCCACGCATTTGCTGGAGGAAGTGCACGCCCTGTGCAATCGCGTGGTGATCATCGCCAACGGCCGCCTGATGGTGGATGCCACGCCGGCCGAGCTCGAATCGCGCTCGCGCTATCACGGCGCGGTGTCTTTCAGTGCGCCGGGCAGCGGCGTGTCGCAGGAGATGCTGGGGCGGTTGCCGCAGGTGTCGTCCATCGAGGTCGATCCGATGGACGGTCGCATCACCGTGTTTCCGCGTCCGGGTGAACGCATCCTGGAGCCGGTGGAAACGCTGCTGCGCCAGCAGGGGCTTGAGGTGTCGGAGATCCAGCTCGAACGCGGCCGACTCGACGAAGTGTTCCGCCAGATCACCACCGGCGCGGAGAACCGCGAATGAGTCCCATCGCAGCGGTGACACGCCGTGAGCTGCGCAGCTATTTCGTGACTCCGGTGGCGTACGTGTTCCTGGTGATCTTCCTGGTGCTGTCGGGCATCCTCACGTTTTACGCGGGCGATTTCTACGAACGCAATCAGGCGGACCTGCAGCCGTTCTTCGTGATGCATCCGTGGCTTTATCTGGTGCTGGTGCCTGCCGTGTCGATGCGCATGTGGGCCGAAGAAGCCAAGGGCGGCACGCTGGAATTGCTGATGAGCCTGCCGTTGACGCTGGCGCAGGCGATGCTGGGCAAGTTCCTCGCCGCGTGGCTGTTCATAGGATTGGCGCTGGTGTTGACCTTGCCGATCTGGATCACCGTCAATTATCTCGGCTCGCCTGACAACGGCGTGATCCTCGCCGGCTACATCGGCAGCTGGCTGATGGCCGGTGCCTTCCTCGCCATCGGCGCGTCTTTGTCCGCCGTGACGCAGAGCCAGGTGGTGGCCTTCGTGCTGACCCTCGTGGTGTGTTTCCTGCTGATCCTGGTGGGGCAGCCGCAGGTGATGGAGTTTTTCCAGGGCGCGTTGCCGCGCAAGCTGGTGAACGGCCTCGCGCACCTGAGCATGGTGCGCCACTTCGAAGCGATCTCGCGTGGCGTGCTCGACCTGCGTGACTTGTTGTACTTCGTGGCGAGCATGGCTGCCTGGCTCATCGCCGGCGTACTCACGCTCGACCTGAAAAGGACGCCATGAGCATGCGGCGCATCCATTTCAGTCGTCGCGCCGTGTTGTCGGCGGCCCTGGTGCTGCTGGCGATCGTGTTCGTGACTTTCGTGCTTGCCAGCAGCCGCTGGCGCATGGGGCGCATCGACCTTACCTCGGACAAGCTCTACACGCTGACGCCGGGCACCGTGCATATCGTGGATGGGCTGCATGCGCCGCTGCGCCTGACGCTTTATTTCTCCAGTCATGCCACGCGCGACCTGCCGCAGCTGCGCAGCTATGAGCAGCGCGTGGCCGAGATGTTGCAGGAAATGGTGGCGCGCGCGCATGGCCGCCTGCGCCTGCAGATTGTCGACCCCGTGCCGTATTCCGATGACGAGGCCAGCGCGGAAGGCTATGGCTTGTCGCCCATCAGCGGCGGCACCAACGGCGAGCGCGTGTTTTTCGGTCTGGTGGGCAGCACGCTGCCTTCGAACGCGGACGGCGATGGCGACGGCGAGACGCACTTGCCCACCAAGGTGCAGTCGATTGCGCTGTTCGATCCATCGCGCGAAACCTTCCTCGAATACGACATTGCCAAGCTGCTGTACGAGCTGGACCAGCCGTCCAAGCCGCATATCGGCGTGATCAGCAGCCTGCCGGTGCAGGGCAATCCGGTGATCGGCGAGGAGCCGTGGGCCGTGATGCGTCAGCTGGGCCAGCAGTTCGACGTGAAGTCGTTCGACCCGAGCAAGCTGACCCACATCGACGCCGACATCAAGGCGTTGCTGGTGATCCATCCCAAGCACATGCCGGCCGATGCGCTGTACGCGATCGATCAATACGTGCTCAACGGCGGTCATCTGGTGGTGTTCGTGGACCCGGTGGCCGAGATGGACAACACGCCGTTCATCGACAGCAGCGGCGTCACCGACGACCACAACTCGAATCTGTCGCGCCTGTTCGATGCCTGGGGCGTGCAATACGATCCGCAAAAAGTGGTGCTCGACCGTTCGCGCGCGCTGCGCATCGAACTGGCCGACAATAGCTCCATGAGCCATCCGGCAATGCTCGGCCTGGGCCAGCAGGAGCTCAACCACGATGACGTGACCACAGCGAGCCTGCAGCGCATCAATGTGTCCAGCGTGGGTTATTTCGACCTCGCGCCGGGCACCACCTCGCGCCTGCAGCCACTGATGCAGTCGACGACGGATGCCGAGGTGGTGTCGAGCGAGCGCGTGCGCGAGTCGCTCAACAACCCGGCCGGGCTGCTGGACAACTACAAGCCCGACAACCTGCACTATGTGATCGCCGCACGCGTGCGCGGACAGTTTCCCAGCGCCTTCCCGGAACGCGCCGGCCAGAAGGGGCACGTGCCGGGCGTCGGCAATGCGGAAGTGATCCTGGTGGCTGATACCGACCTGCTGAGCGATCGCCTGTGGGTGTCGTACGCGCAAAGCCTGCTGGGCCAGCCGCAGTTGAGCGCGATCGCCAACAACGGCGACCTGATCACCAATATCGCCGATAACCTCAGTGGTTCCTCGGCGCTGCTCTCCATCCATGGCCGGGTGAGTTCGCAGCGACCCTTCACGCGCGTGCTCGCCTTGCAAAGCGCGGCCGACCAGAAATACCTGGCCAAGAAGCAGGAGCTGCAACGCGAACTTGCCGTCACGCGTACCCGCCTGAGCGAACTGCAGCCGGCCAAGGCGGCAGGGCGGGGCGACACCGCCAGTCCCGAGCAGCGCGCCGAGATCGAGCAGTTCCTGCAGCGCCAGCTGGCCATCAACAAGGAATTGCGCGATGTGCAGCACCAGTTCAACGCCGAGATCGACGCGCTCGGCCTGCGCCTGAAGTTCATCAATATCGTGCTGATCCCGGCGCTGGTGACGGTGATCGGCCTGCTCTATGGCTGGCGTCGCTCGCGGCGCAGCAGGCGGCGCGCGTGAAGGTGACAGGCAGTGCTGAAGTGTCGCAGCCGCTTGCCGTGGATGCGTCCGGGACGGCGCGTATGATGGCTGGTCGCCACTGATACGGTCCGGTACGTTCGATGATCGATAGCGTGCTCATGTGGATCGTGCCCTGGGAGTTTTCCTGGGTGTTCCTGCTCGGCTTTATCGCCTGCTGCGTGCTGTATGTGCGCGGCTGCCGCCGCCTGCCGGTGAGCTTTGGCCGCCGCCTGTCGTTCTGGACGGGCATGGCGCTGATCTATGTGTCGCTGCACACCTATCTGGATTACTTCTTCGAGCATGAGTTCTTCATGCATCGCATCCAGCAGATCCTGCTGCACCATCTGGCGCCCCTGCTGATCATTGCCTCGTATCCCGGCACGGTGCTGCACAAAGGCCTGCCGTTCGCATGGCGCCTGCGCCTGCTGCATCCCATCCGGCGTTCGGCGCCGTGGCGTATGGCGAGTGCGGTGTGGTGCAACCCGGCGGTGGCCACGGTGCTGTTCGTCGCGTTCATCCTGGTCTGGCTGATCCCGTCGATGCAGACGCTCGCCATGCTCGATTGGCGCATCTATCGCTTCATGAACTGGTCGATGCTGGCCAGCGGATTCACCTACTGGTGGCTGGTGCTTGACCACCGTCCGCGTCCGCCGGGCCGCATGACGCCGGGCATCCGCGTATTGTCGCCGGGCATCACCATGACGCCGCAGATCCTGGCCGGCGCCATTGTCACCTTTTCCAAGACCGACCTTTATCCGATCTTCGAAATCTGCGGCCGTGCCTTCACCTTCAACGTGCTCACCGCGCAGCTGGTGGGCGGCGTGATCATGTGGGTGCCGGCGGCGCTGATCGAATCCATCGGCGGCCTGCTGGCCATGCGGCAATGGCTGCGGTTGTCGCGCAGTGGGCGAATTCGGCGCAAGCCGTGGCCGTCTCGGCGATCTGCCGCAACAGCGCAGCAATAACCCTCACTGTGGGAGCGCACCCTGTGCGCGACTCGGGGCTTGCGAAGCCTCCAAGCGCTCGGCTGCCGAACCTGTCGCGCACAGGGTGCGCTCCCACAGGTGGTGCGGCGAGTTTTATCCGCCAGTGGCGTTGGCCGGCCGCGCGACGAAATCGGCATCCAACGTACTGCCATCGCCGAAACTCAGCGTCACCTTCACCTTGTCGCCAACCTTCACCGGCGTAGCCGCCTTCATCAGCATCAGGTGATACCCGCCAGGCGATAGCTCGGCCTTGCCATGCGCGGGGATGGCGAGTTCATCGACCATCGCCATGCGGTTGACGCCACCGGCGCTGGAGCTCTGGTGCAGCATGGCCTCGCCATAACGCGAACTATGTGCCCCGCGCAGGCTGGCCGCCTGGTCGCCGGTATTTTCCAGCACCACGTAAGCGCCGGCGGGAAGATCGCCGGGCAGCACGCGAATCCATGCACCGCTGGCGCGGATGTGTTCCGCTTCGGTGGCGCCGACGCCGGTCGTCAGCAGCAGGCTGGCAACCAGCAAGGGCAGGGTGATGCGACGACTCATGACGATGATCCCGGACTCAGCAGCAGATGCAGGTCGTGAACCATCTCGTCCTGCGTGTTGTTGGGCGTGGACAGCAGGCGTGCCTTGCCCTGGCCATCGAACAGATAGATGGCCGAACTGTGGCTCACTTCATACTGGCCGTCGGCACGATCAGGCTCGCGGGTGAAGGCGGATCGATAGCGCTTGCTCAGCGCTTCGATCTCGCGCGGCGTGCCGGACAAGCCGACCGCGCGCGGATCGAACGCATTGACGTAGGCATGCATGATCTCGGGCGTATCACGTGCGGGGTCGACGCTCACGAACAGGATGCGCGCGCCATCGGCCAAGGGGCCAAGACGCTGCATCACCACGTGCAGTTGCGCGAGCGTCAGCGGACAGACATCGGGGCAGTGCGTGTAGCCGAAATACAACAGCACCACCTTGCCGCGGAAGTCCTGGCCAGAGACTTTCCTGCCGTGGTCGTCGACCAGCTGAAAGTCGAGGTCCGGCATGTGGCCGGTGACATTGGTGAGTCGCCACTCGATGTTGTCGCCGCGATGACAGCCGGCCAGCAAGCAGGTGCCGACGGCAAGCATCAGCAGCATCAGCCACCGGCGGGTGCGACAACGCTTCGTGCGAGAATCGATAGGAATCATCCGGGCAGCATACGACACTGGCCGCCCGCCCGGATGGCGGCTAACCGAGGAGCTATGCGCATGCGACAACCTGCCTATGCGACAGGCGTGCTGGTCGGCCTGGCCGGCGCCAGCGCCGTGATCCTGGGGGCGTTCGGTGCGCACGCGCTGCGTGACGTGCTGGATGCCCGCGGCAGCGAGTTGTGGCATACGGCGGTGAGCTACCACTTCTGGCATGCGCTCGCGCTCGCCTTCGCCGTGATGACGGCGAAGGGGCGCGCACGCCGGGTCGCCGTCTCCGCTTTTGCCATCGGCATCGTGGTGTTCAGCGGCAGCCTCTACGCGCTGGCGCTGGGTGCGCCGCGCTGGTTCGGGGCGATCACGCCGCTGGGCGGCGTGGCCTTTATCGTGGGCTGGATCGCGCTCGGCGTCGCGCTGTCTACCCGGGCCGGCCGCGACGCTGCCTGAAAAAAGTCAGGCCCGATCCACGCGCGCCGCGTAGCAACCGGGGCGCGCCATGTGGATATGCAGGTAGGCGACGGTCGGATCGGCAAACAAGCGCTCGATCAGCGGTTCCAGCGCCGTGCCCTGGGCCACGTCGGCGTCCCGCAACATGCCTTGCTCGTCGAACCCGCGCACCGAGAGCAGCCGGCGACGCAATTGATCGGGCACTTCGTCGATGCGGTCGTATTGCTGTTCGCCTTCGCGGATGTAGATCGCATGGGTCGAACGAAACGGCGAGTTGGCCGGTTGGTGTTCGTAGTTGAGCAGGATCAGCGGCTGCCCGGGTTCGGCATCGGTAAGGCTGATGCGACACGGATAGCCGTGGGGCTGGTCGGCCACCACGCGCATGGCCTGGCGCTGGGCCAGCGCTTCGTCGGGCAGCGAAAACAGTTCGGCAAACGGTTCGGCGGGCAGGCCGGAAAGACGGAAATGCATGACGGAGCTCCTGGGATTCGACGATTCCCAGCGTCGCGCAATCGGGTCTTTGCGGCCATCCGATTCTTGCGCCTGCTGGCTCAGTCGACGCGAAACACCTGCACGCCTTCGCACTCCGGGCAACGGTAGCTTTGCAGTTCCGTGCGCTGTTCCTGCGACCACCGCTGCGCTTCGGCGGGCAGGGGATCGTAGCGTTCCATTTCCACGCTCTCGCCTGTGCTGGAGCAGGTTTCGCACAGCACCGGGCCGTCAGGCAGCAGGCGATAGGTTTGGCTCTCGGCCATGGCGGTTCTCCGGACGTCACTGAAGCGACGAAAGTAGCGCCGGTGTCGTGCAGGCTGCGTCGAAGCGGGATAAACGCCGCGGACCATCCATTTCAATTGGTGTCGTCGTCCTGCACAGGTTCGGACGCCTCGCGCTTGAGGCGGCCCTGCTTGCGCAAGGCCTCGCGCAGTACGAATTCGATCTGCGCGTTGACGCTGCGCAGATCATCGTCGGCCCAGCGCTGCATGGCTTCAAGCACGGCAGCGCTGATACGCAGTGGATAAGCCTTTTTCTCAACCGCCATAGAGTGTGCCGGCATTCACCACCGGTTGCGTGGAACGATCGCCGCACAACACTACCAGCAGGTTGCTGACCATGGCGGCCTTGCGCTCTTCGTCCAGCTCCACCACGCCCTGCGATTTGAGCTTGTCCAGCGCCATCGCCACCATGCCTACAGCGCCTTCCACGATGCGTTCGCGCGCGGCCACGATGGCGTTGGCCTGCTGGCGCTGCAGCATGGCCTGGGCAATTTCCTGGGCATAGGCGAGGTGGCTGATGCGCGCTTCGATCACGTGCACGCCGGCTTTTTCCAGGCGCGCCTGGATTTCATCGCGCAGGTGATTGTTGATGACCTCGCCGTGGCTGCGCAGCGAAGGCTTGCCGTCGTCGTGCGCATCGTACGGGTAGTTCTGGGCCATCTGGCGCAAAGCCGATTCGCTCTGGATGTTCACGAAGTTCTCGTAGTCGTCCACGCAGAACACCGCTTCGGCCGTATCGATCACCTCCCATACCACCACGGCAGCGATCTCGATGGGATTGCCGTCGCTGTCGTTGACCTTGAGCTTGCTGCTCTCGAAGTTGCGCACGCGCAGCGAGACGCGGCGGCGACTGCAGAACGGGTTGGTCCAGCGCAGGCCTTCCTCGCGCACGGTGCCGTGGTATTTGCCGAACAACTGCAGCACCTGGCCCTCGTTCGGGGCCACCTGGAAGAAGCCCTTGGCCATGAAGCCGGCGAGCAGGTGGATGGCGATGCCCAGGCCGATCGCGACGACGACCGGTGCCTCGTGCACCAGACCGTAGCCTTCCAGCGCCAGGCCGAGGGCGCCGAGGAGTAGCACGAAGAAGACCGTGGGGATGCCGGCGGTCGAAAAGCCTTGCTGTTCGTTCATGGGGGTTCCTCCCTGGGAGCGGCAATTAGATATCAAAATGATATCTAATTCAAGGAGGGGTCAATCTCGGGTGGCGACCGTGCCGCTCATGGTGGCCGCGGTCTGCTCCGGCGCGGTGCCGATCTGGGCAATGCGCATCTGCCCGAACAAGTTGGCGAGGTTGAAGAAGTGCCAGGGATCGCCGTCGCCGCTGTCCAGCGCGATATGGGTGCTGTCGAAGTGCCCAAGGGCGGCGTCGAAGCTCTGCCAGCGCCCGTGCACCCAGGCCTGCACCCAGGCGTGCGGCACGAATACGCGCGAGCTGTCGGCGTAGCGGTCGGCATAGACCATGCCGGTCACCACGCGGGCGGGGATATGTTCGGCGCGGGCCAGCGCCGCCAGCAGCACGGCGTGTTCCTTGCAGTCGCCCGCACGCTCCCGTACCACCTCCATGGCGGACGCGTAGCCGATGTCGCGGCTATGGGGCGGGATATAGGCGCTGACGAAATCGCGCAGCTGGATCATTTTCTGCAGATCGTCTTCGGCCCCCATTACCGCCTGCGCCGCCAGCTTGCGGATCGGCGGTGCGTCAGACTGGACCCAGGCATTGGGCTGCGTGTCTTCCGGCACCGGCGCCGGCTGGCCGCCCGCGACGGGGTTGCCCACATCCACCAGCCAGTTGCCATGCCCCAGCGAGGTGACGCGTTGTTCGTCCGTGCTGATCAGGGGCTGCGCATCGCCGTCGGTGACGTGGATGACGTAGCGCAGGAAGCCCGCGCGCATGGACGATGAGAGTCCCTGCGGCGAATCCACCATGGAGGCGCGCAGCATGTCGATGTCCTGCACCGGGGCCAGCGCACAGGCCTGGCTGCAGGCGAGCATGTCCAGGGGATGGCCGAGCATTTGCAGCGAACCCTTGCGGGTCTCGCCTCGTGCATTGACCCACAGGTCCATGCGTTGAACGCCGCGGGGCGTCTGCAGTACTTCGCGCTGGTGGTTCAGGACCTCAGCGCCATCGGGCAGCGACACGCGCTCATTGCCCAGCACCTCGATGTCCACCGCGGCCACGTCCTGGCTCGCCGGATCAAACAAGTTCAACGCGTAGTGCCCCGGGCGACTGGCCGCCCCAGCCATGGCTTGTCGCTGTCCATCACTCAGCAGGGCACCCGTGGGCCAGGCCAGCGTCGATTGCTTGGCCAGTCCGGCCACGGTGGTGGTGATGGCGTAGCGGCCATCGGCCTGGCGCTGGCCGTCGACGATGCTGTCCGAGCTGGAAAGCGTGCTGCGCGAATAAAAGCCCAGCGGCTGGCTGTCGAGGGTCTCCACGCTGCGGGTCAGCACCGCCATCGGCACGGTGCGGCCGGAACGGTTGATCTCGATCTGCAGGTCCTGCGTGGTGGTAATGATCTTGCCGTCGCTGACGCGATCGATCCGCAGATGGCCGATGCGACGGCCGGCCAGCATGACTGTCATCCAGGTCGTGTTGCTGGTGGGCCCGCTCTCCATCGCCCCGGCGGCGGCGACAGGGGGAGAGCTCAGCGCGAATGCCATCCATAGCGCGGCAAGCCAGTAGCGCATAGGTCGCTCCGTGGGGACGGTGCACCTACAGTCAATGCCGGTCCGTGTGTTTCGTCAATGGAATTTGCGTGATGACGAAGCAGTCGCGCGCGATCGCGCGAGCTGCCGTCTACAATGGTTCTTTGCCACCTCCGCGGAGACATCGATGAAGCCCTTTGGCACGCCTTATTCCGATCATGCGCTGCGGGTGTTGCTGCTGGGATCGGGCGAACTGGGCAAGGAAGTGGCGATCGAGTTGCAGCGCTACGCGGTCGAGGTGATCGCCGTGGATCGTTATGCCAACGCGCCGGCGATGCAGGTGGCCCATCGCAGCCACGTCATCGACATGCTGGACGGGGCCGCACTGCGCGCGCTGATCGAAAAGGAAAAGCCCGATCTCGTGGTACCGGAGATCGAAGCCATCCACACCCCCACCCTGATCGAGCTGGAGAAGGAAGGCCTGCGCGTCATTCCCACCGCGCGCGCCGCCTGGCTCACCATGGACCGCGAAGGCATCCGCCGCCTCGCCGCCGAGGAACTGAAGCTGCCGACGTCGCGTTACCGGTTTTGCGACACCGAAGCGGAGTACCAGGACGCCGCAACCAGCATCGGCCTGCCGTTCGTGATCAAGCCGGTGATGAGCTCCTCCGGCAAGGGCCAGAGCGTGGTGCGCCAGGCTGGCGAGTTGCAGCACGCCTGGGATTACGCGCAATCGGGCGGTCGCGCCGGCAAGGGACGCGTGATCGTCGAGGGCTTCGTCGATTTCGACTACGAAATCACCTTGCTCACCGTGCGACACAAGGATGGGGTGAGTTTCTGCGCACCGATCGGCCATCGCCAGGAAGACGGCGACTATCGCGAATCCTGGCAGCCGCAGGCGATGAGCGCGGCCGCGCTGGAGGAGGCGCAGCGACAGGCGGCGGCGATCACCGGCGCGCTGGGCGGCTGGGGCGTGTTTGGCGTGGAGTTTTTCGTGAAGGGCGACAGCGTCATCTTCTCGGAGGTGAGCCCGCGTCCGCACGACACCGGACTGGTGACCCTGATATCGCAAGACCTTTCGGAGTTTGCGCTGCATGCGCGCGCCATACTTGGGTTGCCGATTCCGGTGATCCGCCAGCTGGGTCCGTCGGCATCGTGCGCCGTGCTGGTAGAAGGCGAGGGCGAGGCGCCCCAGTACCACGGGCTGGCCGACGCCTTGCAGGAGCCGGACACCCAGCTGCGCATCTTCGGCAAGCCGGCCGTGAAGGGCCGTCGTCGTATGGCGGTGACGCTGGCACGCGACGAAGATGTGGAGGCCGCGAAGGCCAAAGCGATCCGCGCTGCCAAGTTCATCCGCGTTACGTTTTGACGCCCTCGCGCATGGCGTGAAAGGAATACGCTTGTATCGTTGAACGAGTCGCGGGTGCCGGAGATCGTGCCAGCCCCGCATGGATGACCTGCAAGACGCCGAACATACGGAGACATTGATGCAACCGACAGGCTTCGCCCATTGGCTGGTGGTGATGGTGGAAACCTTCGCCGCCCTGTTTCTCGTGCTGCTGGCGCTGCTGGTCGTGGTCATCGCAGTGGTCTGGCTGGTCGACCGCAACCAGACCAGCAACTCCGTGCTGCGCAACTTCCCGGTGATCGGCCACTTCCGTTACTGGTTTCTGCACCTGGGTGAATTTTTCCGGCAGTACCTGTATTCCAGCGATCGCGAAGAGCTGCCGTTCAACCGGGCGCAGCGCACCTGGGTGTATCGCGCGGCCAAGAACGTGGACAACACCAACAGCTTCGGTTCCACGCGCGACCTGCGTGGCGAGGGCGTGCCGTTTTTCGTCAATGCGCCATTTCCCGCGCTGGGCGAAAAACACGTCGATCCGCTGCCGGTGACGCTGGGCCCTTATTCTCGCGAACCGTATTCGCATGCCGCGTTCTTCAACATCTCGGCGATGAGTTTCGGCGCTTTGTCGGCGCCGGCCGTGCGTGCGCTGTCTCGCGGCGCGAAAAAAGCCGGCATCTGGATGGACACGGGCGAGGGCGGTCTCGCGCCGTACCACCTGGAAGGCGGCTGCGACATCATCTTCGAGATCGGCACGGCCAAGTACGGCGTGCGCACGCCCGACGGCAAACTCGACGACAACAAGCTGTTGGCTATCTGCGCCCATCCGCAGGTGAAGATGGTCAGCATCAAGCTCGGCCAGGGCGCCAAACCGGGCATGGGCGGATTATTGCCGGCCGCAAAAGTAACGCCGGAAATCGCTGCGATTCGCGGCATTCCGGTGGGACAGGATTCGCAGAGTCCCAACCGTCATCTCGACATCGGCAACGTGCAGGAGCTGATGGATGCGATCCATCACATCCGCGAGCTCACCGGCAAACCGGTCGGCTTCAAGGCGGTGTTTGGCGGCGTGGAATGGATTGCGGATCTATGCGACGAGATCGGCAAGCGCGGCATCGAACACGCACCAGACTTCATCATCGTCGACGGTTCGGAAGGCGGCACCGGCGCCGCACCGCAAACCTTGATGGAAGGCGTGGGCCTGCCGTTGCACGAGGCCTTGCCCGCGCTGGTCGACTTGCTGGTGGTGCGAGGCGTGCGCGAACGCATCAAGGTGATCTGTTCGGGCAAGTGCATCACGGCGTACGACGTGGCGTGGGCGTTGTCGATGGGCGCTGACTTCGTCAACTCGGCGCGTGGTTTCATGCTGTCGCTGGGGTGCATCCAGTCGCTGCAGTGCAATCGCAATACTTGTCCCACTGGCGTTACCACGCAGAATCCCAAGCTGCAGCGCGGCCTGGTGGTCGCCGACAAGAGCGAGCGCGTGGCCAACTACGCCACCAACCTGATGCACGAGGTCGGCATCATCGCGCACAGTTGCGGAGTGGATGAGCCGCGGCAGCTCAATCGCACGCATTGTCGCGTGGTGGGGGATGACGGCATCTCGGTACCGTTGGTGAAGCTGTATCCGTATCCGGTGGTGCCGAGGGCGACGCAGGCGTAAACGCGACAAAGTCGCCACGCCTGTGGGAGCGCACCCTGTGCGCGACTGTCACGCCGCGGCGCATCGCTCCGTCAGCTTGTCGCGCACAGGGTGCGCTCCCACAGGGTTTGAGAGAGGCAACGCCAGCCTCAGCCTTCCGCCATCTCCGTCCAGCCTTCGCTGGTACGTATCTGCATCGGGCGGAACTTGCGCTTGTAGTCCATCTTCGGATGGCCGGCGATCCAGAAGCCCAGATAAATCCACGGCAGGCCGCGGCGCTTGGCCAGCGCGACCTGCTGCAGGATCGCGAAGGTGCCCAGGCCTCGCGACGTTTCCTCCGGCTCGTAGAACGTGTAGACGGCTGAAAGCCCTTGCTGGCAAACGTCCGTCACCGCCACGCCGAGCAGGCGCGAGCCCTGGCGGAATTCCAGGAACATGGTCGGGCTCCACGGCGCGGTGAGGAAGCGGCGGAAATCGCTGGCGTCCGCCTCGTCCATGCCGCCGCCGGGATGACGCTGGCGCAGGTAGCGCTCGTATAGCGCGTGGCGTTCGGCGTTGTAGCCGGCCATCGATTCGACCACCTGCACATCCTCGTTGCGCTTGAGGCAGCGGCGCTGGCTGCGATCCGGCGTGAACCGCTCCACGTCGATGCGGCAGGGCGTGCAGGCGCGGCAACTGGTGCAGTAGGGGTAGTAGAGGTGTCCGCCCGCGCGGCGGAAGCCGCGCTCCAACGCCGGACCATAGAGCTGGTCCAGCTGCGGCGCGGCCGGATCGATCACAAGGTTCTGTGCCGTGCGCTCGGCAAAGTAGCCGCAGGCGTGCGGCAGGGTTTGGAAGAGGCGGACACGGTCAGAGCGCATGGCCTGATTCTATGTCCGGTCCACGTCACTGTGTCAGTAGGGGAAATCTGATATGGCGATTGGCTGAGCCGAATCGGTGTCAGATGACGCCCATATACCGGAGCATCAGGACCACAAAGGCGCCCGCCACGGCCAACATGACAATGCGGCGCACCCGGTTGGCCATGCCCTGGCGCTTCATGTCCGGCGTGGCGTTGCGGGCCAGGGCCAGCTCCTCCGCGTGCCGGACCACCGGCTCGATGCCCAGCTCTTTGAGCAGGGCGCGGGCCCGGGTGTAGTCGTCCGCCCGGGTCACCCAGACCTGGGCCCAGTTATCCCGGTTCTCCTGACGCTGGGTATAGCTGAAGCGCTGGTAGGTCCCGCGGTTGTAGTTCGAGCGGTTCTCGATGGTGCACTCGATGCCTTGCTCCTTGAGGAGCTTGGCAACCCGGTCGATGTTTTCCTGGCGGGGCGAGGTATAGAGCTGACGCATAAGGAAACCTTGGTTCGCCGGGCGGGCAGGTACGGGAATGGCTGGCCGCGGGGAAGGGCCAGCCCGATATTACTACGGTGATGCGGCCCCTCAGCCGCGCAGGCGGATCAGGCCTTCCTGGGCGGTCGAGGCGACCAGCTCGCCGTCACGGGTGAATATCTGGCCGCGGGCCAGACCGCGGGCACCCTGGGCGGTCGGGCTGTCGAACGAGTAGAGCAGCCACTCGTCCACCCGGAACGGGCGATGGAACCACAGCGCATGATCCAGGCTCGCCATCTGCACGTTGTGCGTGTAGTAGGAGATGCCGTGCGGCAGGGTGGCCGTGCCGATCAGGTTGAAATCCGAGGCATAGGCCAGCAGCGAGCGCTGCAGCATCGGCGAATCGCTGACCGGCGCGGTAAGACGGAACCAGATGTGCTGGATCGGCGGCCGCTTGGTCGGATGCAGCTTGTCCTGCGGCCAGACATGGCGGAATTCGAACGGCGCATCCACGCCCAGCCAGCGCTGCAGCTTCTCCGGCAGCTTGGTCAGCTGCTCCGGCGGCACGGCCTGCATCGGCTCGATGTCCTCGGGCATGGGCACTTCGGGCATCGAGGACTGATGCTCGAAGCCGGTCTCCGGCACCTGGAAGGAAATCGATCCGTTGAGGATGGGCTGGCCGTGCTGGATCGCCACCACTCGACGCGAGGAGAACGTGCCGCCGTCGCGCGTGCGCTCCACGTTGTAGACGATGGGCGCCTTGATGTCGCCCGCGCGCAGGAAATAGGCGTGCAGCGAATGGGCTTCGCGATCGGCATCCACGGTGCGCTGGGCGGCAGACAAGGCCTGGCCCAGCACCTGGCCGCCGAACACGAAATGCGTACCGATGTCCCGGCTCTGGCCGCGGAACAGGTTGTCCTCCAGACGCTCGAGTTCGAGCAGGTCGACGAGTTCGCGGACGTGGTTTTCCGTCATGGAGAGCAGGCTCGGTGTAAGTGGCCGGGAATTATAGCGACGCGCCGACCGTCGCGGTCGGGAAGGGCTGGCAGACGGGTGGATAGCGCCGACGGTATTCATCGTTCCACGACCAAGGGGGCGGTGATGGAACAGTTTTCAGACTGGGAACGGCGATGCCTGCTGGATGTGCCTGGCGTCGGTCTGGCGGTGGTGTCCCGCCTGGAACAGATCGGCATCTGCACGCTGGACCAACTGGCCGGCGTTGAGGTCGACGACGTGCTCCTGCAGATCAGCACCCTGCTGGGCGCCACCTGTTGGCGCAGCAGCCCGCAGGCGCGCGTCGCCGTGATGCTGGCCGTGGCGCTGGCTCGTCATTCGCCCCCGCTGACGTCTAGCCGTTAGGCGGGGTCCATCGGGTCAGCCCGCTGCCTTCCAGCACCTCGGCCCAGGGGAACAGCGGGCCTGGATCGAGCTTGCGCGGCACATCCAGGGCCGGATCGTCGGTGGCCGGCAGACGGTCCGTGTCCAGCTGCTCGTGGCCGGCGATCAGCTGCAGGCGAGGGAAGTCCTGCCTCAGCTGGGCCAGCAGGGCACGCAGCGCGGCGAGCTGGGCAGGCGGGTAGGGCTCGGTCATGGTCTGGCGGCGGGAATCCCACCACTCCGGGTAGCGTCCCAGGTTCACCAGTTCGATGCCGATGGAATACGGGTTGTGGCCGCGCACGTGGTGGGCCACGCGGGTGCCTGGCACATAGCGGTAAATGCTGCCGTCGCGGTCGATGTAGTAATGCCCGCTGGCGCCCGCGCCGCTGTCATAGAGCACACGCTCGCCGTACTCGCGGGCCGTGGCCAGATCGGGCAGCTCGGTGCAGTGGATGACCACCATCTCCACCGCGTCGGCGGGACGCTCTGGCAGCAGGGAGACGTAGGGGAGGGGCTGATCTGTGATGGTCAGAGGCATGGGCTGGCAGTCTAGCGACGGTGGGCCGGGACGTCGCCTGTTACCATGCGCGGCCAGATGGACGCAGTAGTGGAGACCGCGATGCGCGGCCAGATCATTCTTTCGCACGGTTCGGATTCCGGTCCGGACGCCACCAAGGTCAGCGTGCTGGCCGGCTTCGCCGAGTCCCTGGGCTGGAAAACCCAGCGCCCGGACTATCGCAGCGACGACCTGCCGGGTTACGCCGGCTCGGTGGCTCCGCGCGTGGAGCGCCTGCTGGCGGCCATCGATACGCTGGACGCGCCGCCGATCCTGGTCGGTTCCAGCATGGGTTCCTTCGTGTCCGGCCTGGCCTCGTTGCAGCGCCCGGTGGCCGGCCTGTTCCTGTTGGCGACGCCCAGCGAGATCCCCGGCTACCGCCAGGCATTCGATCTGGCCGAGGGCGTGCCCACCTTGCTCTACCACGGCTGGCGCGATGACGTCTGCCCGCCCGAAGGGGTGATCAGCTTCTCCGCCCGCCGTCGACTGCCTCTGATCGTGGTCGATGACGACCACCGCCTGAGCGACAGCGTCGATCGCATCGTCGACCAGTTCGGCTTGTTCCTTACTTCTTTGGCGGCCGCATGAGCGCTTTCTTTGCCACGTGCCCCAAGGGCCTCGAATACCTGCTGCGCGACGAACTGGTGGCGCTGGGCGCCGAAGACGTGCGCGAGGCATTGGCCGGCGTGCATTTCGCCGGCACGCTGGAGACCGCTTACCGGGCCTGCCTGTGGTCGCGCCTGGCCAGCCGTGTGCTATTGCCGCTGGCCGACTTCGATGCCGCCACGGACGACGCGCTTTACGCGGGCGTGCAGGCGATCGACTGGTCAAAGCACCTCGCCTCGCACGCCACCCTGGCGGTCGACGCCAATTCGGCGCAGAGCAAGCTCACCCATAGCCAGTTCATCGCCCAGCGCGTGAAAGACGCGGTGGTCGATCAGTTCCGCCAGCGCGATGGTTCGCGCCCCGCTGTGGATACCGACGAGCCGGACGTGCGCATCAACCTGCGCCTGCGTCGTGACCGCGCGACGCTATCGCTCGACCTGGCCGGCTCGCCGCTGCATCGCCGTGGCTGGCGCGAAGTGCAGGGCGAAGCACCGCTGAAGGAAAACCTAGCCGCTGCGATGCTGTTGCGTGCGCGTTGGCCGGAAATTTATGCCGAAGGCGGCGCGCTGCTCGATCCGATGTGTGGCTCGGGCACGCTGCTGGTCGAAGGCGCCTGGATGGCCGCGGACGTGGCGCCGGGCCTGCACCGCGAGTACTACGGCTTCCTGGGTTGGGCACAGCACGACATCGCTGTATGGCGCAGCCTGCTCGATGACGCGCGCCAGCGTGCCGAAGCCGGCTTGCGTTCCCTGCGTAGCTGCTTTTTCGGCAGCGATGCGGATTCGCGCATGGTGCAGACGGCCAAGCGCAATGCGCAGGAAGCGGGCGTCGCCGGCTTCCTCACGCTGGACAAGCACGACGCCACCCATGTGTCGCCGCCGCCGGGCTATACGCGCGGACTGGTGATCACCAACCCGCCGTACGGCGAGCGTCTGGGCGACCGCGTGGAAATGCCGCGCCTTTACCGCGCCCTGGGCGAAACCCTGCGCGAGCGCTTTGCCGGCTGGCGCGCCGCCGTGCTGGCAGGCGATGCGGAACTGGGGCAGGCGATCCCGCTGCGCGCCGAAAAGAAATACGCGCTCTACAACGGCGCCCTGGAAACGCAGCTGCTGGTGTTTGAACTGCACGCGCGCAGCGAGACCCCGCGCGAAGTGAAGCCGCTTTCCGAAGGCGCGCAGATGCTGCGCAACCGCCTCGAGAAGAACCTGCGCAACCTGCGCAAGCGCCTTGACCGCGAAGACATCCATTGCTGGCGTGCCTACGACCAGGACCTGCCCGAATACGCGGCGGCCATCGACGTCTATGGCAGGGAGGGCGCGGAACCCTGGCTGCACATCCAGGAATACCGCGCGCCGGCCGAGATCCCCGTCGAAACGGCTCGCCACCGCCTGCGCGAGATCGTGCGCGTGGCCGGCGAAGTGCTGGGCGTCCCGCGCGATCGCATTGCGCTGAAGACGCGCGAACGCGGCAAGGGCGGCTCCAAGTACGGCCAGTTCGACCAGCGTGGCGAGTTCATCGAGGTGGCCGAAGGCGGCCTGCGCTTCCTGGCCAACCTTACCGATTACCTGGACACCGGCCTGTTCATCGACCACCGGCTGGTACGCGGCAAGCTCCGCGAGCTGGCCTCGGGCCGCCGCTTCCTCAACCTGTTTGCCTATACGGCGACGGCCAGCGTCTATGCGGCGGCGGGCGAGGCGCGCGATACCACCAGCGTGGACCTGTCGGCCACCTACCTGGACTGGGCGTCGCGCAATCTTGCGCTCAACGGCTTCACCGGCGGCAAGCATCGCCTGATGCAGGCGGACGCGATGAGTTTCCTCAAGCAGGACAAGGAACGCTACGGGCTGATCTATGTCGACCCGCCGACCTTCTCCAACTCCAAGCGGGCGGAAGACTTCGATGTCCAGCGCGATCACGCCCAGCTCCTGCTGGCTTGCGCGGAACGTCTTTCCAGCGATGGCGTGATCGTGTTTTCGAACAACTTCCGCCGCTTCAAGCTGAACCATGAGGCGCTGGCTGAACGGTTCATCATCGAGGACTGGAGTGCCCCCAGCATCCCGTTTGATTTCACCCGCCGGTCCGATATCCACGGCTGCTGGCTGCTGCGCCTGCATCCACAGGAATCGCCCTGGGGTGAGAGTGTGAACCACGTCCGGAACAAGGCCAGGCGTTAAGCGTTTTCACGGTTTCTACTCAGTCCGGATTCAGCGCAAAAGTCACAGCATTGATCCCGGCAAAGAGCGATAGAAGGCAACGTCCAATCCTTCTGTCGGAATCAAGCCTCCCTTGGGAGACAAACTCATGAATAAGACGAAGATTTCCACCATCAAGCGCGTTGCGATGGCCGCGGCCATGATCGTTGGCTGTGCCGCCGTTGCCCCGGCGTTTGCGGGCCACGTCAGCTTGAACGTGGGTATCGGTCTGCCGGCCGTTGGCGTGGGTTATTACGCTCCGGCCCCGGTGGTGTACGCACCGCCTCCGCCGGTGTATTACGCGCCGGCTCCGGTCGTCTACGGCGGTCCCGTCTACGGTGGCCCGGTGGTTTACCCGGTGGGCGCTGCGGTGGTGGTGGGTGGCCATGGCGGCTACTACCATCATGGTGGCTACTACAACCGCGGCTACTACAATCGCGGCGGCTACCGTTACTACGGTCACTGATCGCGCAGGCGTTCGTTGATACGGAAGAAACCCGGCCTGGCGCCGGGTTTCTTTTTTTGTGGCAATGGCGATACCAAAGGAGTATTGCGGGTGCTCACATTTCAACGTTTCGCCATCTTCACATCACACCGTTTGAACGTTCTGTCCGGCATCGTTTGCGTATGTCACGGCGCAATGATCGCGGTATGAGTCTTCATAAAATCTCTGGCATGTCCGACGGCCCCGCGACCGCCTCCCGGAGGCCCCGATGACCTTGGCGCATTCGGCCGCGCAAGCCGAGGCGCTGACGCTGCGATTCCGGAGAATCCGCTCCCGCAGCATGGCCTTGTGCGCGACGCTCACCCCCGAAGACATGATGGTGCAGTCCATGCCGGACGCCAGCCCGGCAAAGTGGCATCTTGCGCACACCACCTGGTTCTTCGAACGCTTCGTGCTCGAGCGCGATCCGGCTTACCGGTCGCCGCACCCGGAGTGGAACTACCTGTTCAACTCCTACTACCAGAGTGTGGGCCCGATGCACGCGCGTCCTCGCCGCGGCCTGCTTTCGCGGCCTGGCGTCGCCCAGGTGCGCGACTATCGCGAACGGGTGGATGAGGCGATCAGCGACTGGCTGTCGCGCGATATCGACGCCACCACGATGGGCATCATCGAACTGGGGCTGGAGCACGAACAGCAGCACCAGGAGCTGTTGCTCACCGACATCAAGCATGCGTTCTTCATCAATCCGCTGCTCCCGGCCTATACCGCGCCGCTCAGCTCGTCCTCGTCGACCTCCGTGCCCATGAGCTTCATCGCGGGCAAGGAGGGCATCGTGGAGATCGGCCACCAGAGTGGCGGTTTCGCCTTCGACAACGAATCGCCGCGGCACCGCAGCCTGTTGCAGCCGCACGCGCTGGCCAACCGGCCGGTGACCAATGCCGAGTACGCCGCCTTCGTGCATGACGGCGGTTATGAGGAGCCCTCGCTGTGGTTGTCCGAAGGATGGGACACGATCAGCCGCGAACAGTGGCAGCGGCCGTTCTACTGGCAGGAGGACCTGGCCAGCGAGTTCACCCTGGCCGGCGTGCAGCCGATCGATCCGAATGCGCCCGTGAGCCATATCAGCTACTTCGAGGCCGACGCGTTTGCGCGCTGGGCCGGCATGCGCCTGCCCACCGAAGCGGAGTGGGAAAATGCGGCTGCCAGCTTGCCGCTGCAGGGCAACCTACTTGATACCAAGTCGTTCCATCCCCAAGCAGCGAAGGGCGGGGACGGCCTGCTCCAGATGTTCGGCGATGTCTGGGAATGGACGGCCTCACCCTATGTGAGCTATCCCGGCTTCCGGCCGCTGGCTGGCGCGCTGGGCGAATACAACGGCAAATTCATGAATGGACAGTGGGTGCTGCGCGGAGGCTCCTGCGCGACGCCCCGCGAACATCTGCGTGCGACGTACCGGAATTTCTTTCCTCCCCATGCCCGCTGGCAGTTCATGGGGATACGCTTGGGACAGGACCGATGAGTGTGCAAGCTTTCGATATCCGCGACGATGACCGCCGCCCACCGGTCGACGACCTGCTCGGCATCGTGCAGCGCGGGCTGCGCGCGCAGCCCAAGCGATTGCCATCCTGGTTGTTCTATGACGAGCGTGGCTCGCAGTTGTTCGAAGAGATCTGCGAGCAACCCGAGTACTACCTGACGCGCGCCGAGATCGCGCTGATGGATGCGCATGCGGGCGATATCGCCGATGTATTGGGCGAGGACGTGCGCCTGGTCGAATACGGCAGCGGCAACGCGATCAAGACGCGCATGCTGCTCGAACATCTGCACGCGCCGGTGTCCTACGTGCCGGTGGAGATTTCCGCCGAGCCGTTGCGCAACAGCACGCAGGCCTTGAACGAGCGCTTCCCGGGCGTGCCGGTGCAGGCCTTGCATGCGGACTTTACCCGTCCGCTGCGCTTGCCGATCCCGCCGCGCGCGCCGCGCCGCACGGTGATCTACTTCCCCGGTTCCACCATCGGCAATTTCGAGGCGCGCGACGCCGCCGAACTGCTGCGCAAGATGCGCGGCGAGATGGGCGACAACGGCGGCATCCTGATCGGCGCCGACCTGAAGAAGGACACCGCCACCATCGAGGCGGCGTACAACGACAAGGCGGGCGTCACCGCGGAGTTCACCCTCAACCTGCTGATGCGTCTGAACCGCGAACTGGGCAGCGACTTCGACCTGTCGGCGTTCCGTCATCGCGCGCACTACAACGCGATGGCTGGCCGCATCGAAACCTTCATCGTCAGCAGCAAGGACCAGAAGGTGCGCGTGGGCAAGCAGCAGGTGGGTTTCACTGCGGAGGAGGCGATGCAGGTGGAATACAGCTGCAAGTACTCGCCCGAGGATTTCGCCGCGCTGGCCGGCAAGGCGGGTCTCGCCATTGCCCATGAGTGGACCGACCCGCAGGGCATGTTCGCCGTCTACTATCTCGTACGCGCCGGCGCCCGCGTCGCCTGAGCGATGGAGCGCGCTTGCGCACAAGCGCGCTCACACTCTCAAGGGCTGAACACCAGCACCAGGAACACCACAAACATCGACAGGTGCACGGCGCCTTCGAGCATGGTGGTGCGCCAACCCGAGAAGGTCAGCGTGCTCAGCACCAGGGTGGAAGCGAGCACCACCATGCTGGCCGGCGGCAGGCCGAGCACTACGGGCTTGCCCGTGAACAGCCCGATGGCGAGTACGGCCGGCACGGTGAGGCCAACCGTCGATGCAGCGCCGCCCAGGCACAGGTTGATCGCGCGCGTGAGTTGATCGCGGCGTATCGCGATGAGCGCCGAAATGCCTTCGGGCGTGAACACCAGCATGGCGATGATGACGCCGCCCAGCGCATGCGGCGCGCCCGTCGCCGCGATCCCGTAATCGAGCACCTTGGCCAGGCTCTTGGAGAGAATCACGATGGGCAGGATGTTGACCAGCAGCATGATCAGATGCAGCGCCATCTCGCCCTTGCGCGCGCGGCGCGGTGGCGCAGGAGGCTCTTCGGGCACGATCGCGTCGGTGTCCGAGCGTGGCGCCACGAAGTAGCCCTGGTGGCGTCCCGTCTGCAGCCACAGGAACAAGCCGTAGAGGCCGATGGTGAGGATGGAGAAGCTCACCGCCTGCACCGGCGTCAGCGAGCCGTCCGGGGTAGAGGCGGTGAAGCTGGGCAGCACCAGCGCGATCATCGCCAACGGAATGATCACCGCCAGGAAGGCGGAGGCGCCATGCAGGTTGTACGCCTGCTCGTGATGGCGCATGCCGCCGATCAGCAAGCCTATTCCCACCACGCCGTTCAATACGATCATCAGTACCGCGTACATGGTGTCGCGGGCGAGTGTCGCCGTATCGCCCGCGCCGAGCATCACTGCGGAGATCAGCACCACCTCGATCAACACGATGGACAGCGTGAGCACCAGCGTGCCTACCGGCTCGCCGAGCAGGCCCGCCAGTTCCTCCGCCTCGTGCACCACGCCGAACGAGCCCCATACGATCACCACGAACAGCCACGCRAACAGCGAGATGCCGATGGCGTGGTTGCTGAGGTGCTGCATCCAGTCCGAGCCAAAGATCAGGAACATCGCCACCGTGGCCCACGCAATGGCGGGGCGCAGGAACATCTTCGGTTGCAACAGCGGTTGCTCGTCGGAAAGGGTCGAGTCGAGTGTCATGGTGGCTCCGGCTCAGTGGGTATCGCTCAGTATGCCGCCATAGCTGGCAGGGTCGACATCGGTGATCGATTGCGAGAACGTCCAGCGATGGCCGCCGATGTCTTCAAGCGAATATTGGCGTTCGCCATAGGGGTAGTCTGCAGGCGGGCGCAGCACACGGGCACCGCTGGCTGTGGCCTGCGCATGATGCTCGTCGACATTTGCCACATGAACCATCACGCCGTGCGAATGATCGACCACGTGGCCGCCATCGGCGCGTTCCGTGACCACGATGCAGGTGCCCTCATAGATCAACTGCACGCGGTGATCGCCGATGCGCAAGCGCTCGCGAAAGCCGAGCGCCCGGCATAACCAGGCCGAGGCCGCCAGGACATCGGGATAGGCCAGCTCGGGAATGATGACGCCCGGCGGCATGGAGCGGTTGCTGATCATGGAAACCTTCCTGGTCGCTGATGCACGAACAAGCTTGCCACGATGCGTCACGCGGCGTGCTCAGCCGGTGATCTCGATCCCGCGTACCAGTCGCTTGGCCAGGCGCGGCTGGCGCAGTTGTTCCAGCCACCACGACAGGGCACGCCCTTCCTGGTCGCCACGCCAGGCCACGTAAAGCACATTGGGTTCGCGTGGATCGGCCATGCGTTTTTCCACCAGTTCGCCGCGCTTGAGCAAGCCGGCGACGCGCTGGCGAGGCAGCCAGCCCACGCCGAGGCCTTCCTTCTGTGCATGGATCTTTGCCGCCATGCTCGGCACCGCCAGCGTGGCTTGCCCACCGATCAGGCCATAGGCGCGACCGCCGGAGCTGCGCGATGAATCGGCCACCACGACGCTGCGGTGGCGCGTGACCACTTCGCGTTCCAGCGGCTCGGCAGCCTTGGCCAACGGATGCCTCGGTGAGATGGCGAATACCCAATTCATCACGCCCAATTCGAACCAGCGCAACTTGGGAATGACCGGCGGCTCGTTGGTGGCGCCCACGATCAGATCGGCACGGCCATCGCGCAGCGCCTCCCACGTGCCACCCAGCACCTCATGCGTCATGCGCAGGGCCACGCCCGATTGAAGCGCGTCGAAGCTGCGGATGACGGGCGAGAAGAGTTCGAACTCGATGATTTCATCGGTGACGATCCACAGCCGGTCTTCCCAGCCGCTGGCGATCTGCTTCACGCGGCGGCTTAGGCGCGACACGTCCTGCATCAGTCGCGCAGCTTCCAGTGCGAGCAATTGGCCGGCGGGAGTCAGTTGCAGGCGGTAGCGGCGGCGGTCGAACAGCAGGGCGTCGAAGCGGGTTTCGAGTTGGCGGGCGGCGTGCGAGATGGTGGAGGGGGCTTTGCCGAGGCGTGCGGCGGCGCGGGAGAGGCTGCCGCTTTCGCGAATGGCTTCCAGCAGGGCCAGTTCGTCTTCGGACAACATGTTCGGGCCTTTCGAACGAGTGTGGGGGGATGGTACGACAAGGGGTTGGGTTTGGTTGTGGGCTTTCTTTCGGCTGGCTTGGGTGCCCGTCAGACTGCGACTTTCTCCCTCTCCCCGCAGGGGAGAGGGTTGGGGTGAGGGGCGGGTGCTCGCGGGAACGTTTCTATTTGTAGTTCTTGCGCGGCAGGAACCAAGAGCCTCGGTATTTAGTTGTCGCGTTATCGCGATCTGGCTCGCCTGCCGCGGGCTTCCGTCCTCCTGCCGGAGGCCGGGTTACTTTCTCTTCCTTGCCCAAGAGAAAGTAACCAAAGAGAAGGGCCCCCCGGATGACGCGCCTTCCGGGCCTTTGGCCCTCCAGGTGCGCGGGCGGGTTACGGGGTTTTTCGACAGGACATCCCTGTCCTGTCGAAAAACTGGCCGCATCCATGCGGCCACCCTGCGGGCTTTCCTCCACCCGCCCGCCGCGTCATACGGGGACCCCGGGGGTAGAGCCAAAAGCCGGATCAAGAGAAAAACAACGCTTGTCTTGCCGGGTGTCTTTTTGTAGGAGCGCACTTGTGCGCGACCAGCCTACGGAGCGATACACCCACGCTCCGCGGTCGCGCACAAGTCCGCTCCTACAAGGGAGCGCGCACGCCGTGGGGCGTGGACCTGGAGTTGCGGTCGGCTATTTGTGGGAGCGCACCCTGTGCGCGACAAACCTACGGAGCGGTACACCGCAGCATGGCTGTCGCGCACAGGGTGCGCTCCCACAGACAAGCGCGGGTTGTCCGCGCTGCGCTCATTGAAGGTCGCGAGAAAAGCGCGCGGGCTTTCAGTTCGGCCTGCGCGCGCCCAGCTGCACCAATACCTCATGCGCCGAGCGAATGCGCTCTGTCGCCCCCGGCAGCTCCAGGTTCACCTTCAGCTTGTCCTGGCCATCGAGCTTGTAAACGCGCGGCAGGCCCTGGATCAGGCGGATGATGGCCATGGGATCGACTTCCGGCTTGTCGCGGAAAACGATGCGTCCACCATTGGCGCCGAAGTCCAGTTTCCGGATGCCTAGCGGCGTCGCCATCAACTTCAGCTGGGCGATAGCGAACAGTTGCTTGGCGGGGTCGGGCAGCAGGCCGAAGCGGTCGATCATTTCCACTTGCAGGTCGCGCAAGTGGTCGTCGTTGCGCGCGCTGGCGATGCGCTTGTAGAGCGTCAGGCGGGTGTGCACATCGGGCAGGTAGTCATCCGGAATCAGCGCTGGCAGGTGCAGTTCAACTTCGGTTTCGTGCTCGCTGCTGAGATCGAAGTCGGGCACTTTGCCGGACTTCAGTGCGCGCACGGCGCGTTCCAGCAGCTCGGTGTACAGACCAAAACCGATTTCCTGGATCTGGCCCGACTGCTCGTCGCCCAGCAACTCGCCGGCGCCGCGGATTTCCAGGTCGTGCGTGGCAAGCGTGAAGCCCGCGCCCAGTTCTTCCAGCGAAGCGATCGCTTCAAGGCGCTTCTCGGCATCGGCCGTCATTGCCTTGCGATCGGGCACCACCAGGTAGGCATACGCGCGGTGGTGCGAACGGCCCACGCGGCCGCGCAGCTGATGCAGCTGAGCGAGGCCGAAGCGGTCGGCGCGGTTGATGATGATGGTATTGGCGGTGGGGATGTCGATGCCGGTTTCGATGATGGTGGTGCACACCAGCACGTTGAAGCGCTGGCGGTGGAAATCCGCCATCGCCCGTTCGAGTTCGCGTTCGGGCAGCTGGCCGTGGGCTACGCCGATGCGCGCCTCGGGGATCAGCTCCTGCACTTCGCGCGCGGCGCGCTCGATGGTGTCGACCTCGTTGTGCAGGAAGTACACCTGGCCACCGCGCTGCAGTTCGCGCTGGAACGCTTCGCGGGCGAGTGCCGGTTCCCATTGCGCAACGAAGGTGCGCACGGCTGTGCGATGGGCCGGCGGCGTGGCGATCAGCGACAGGTCGCGCAAGCCGGCCATCGCCATATTGAGCGTGCGCGGGATCGGCGTGGCCGTCATGGTGAGCAGGTCGACTTCAGCACGCAGCTTCTTCAGCTGTTCTTTCTGGCGCACACCAAAGCGCTGCTCTTCGTCGACGATGACCAGGCCGAGATTCTTGAACTTGATCTCCGGCGCGAGCAGCTTGTGCGTACCCACGATCACGTCGATCTGTCCGTCGGCGAGGCGCTTGAGTGCGTCGTTGACTTCCTTGCCCGACTTGAAGCGCGACAGCACGTCGACCTTGACCGGCCAGTCGGCAAAACGGTCGGCGAAGTTGCGGTAGTGCTGCTGGGCGAGCAGGGTGGTGGGCACCAGCACCGCGACCTGGCGGCCAGCCGTGGCGGCGGCGAAGGCGGCACGCAGCGCGACCTCGGTCTTGCCGAAACCCACGTCGCCGCAGATCACGCGATCCATCGCACGCGGCGCGGCCAGATCGTGCAGCACGGAGTCGATGGCCTGCTGCTGGTCGGGTGTCTCTTCGAATGGGAAGGTGGCGCCGAACTCCTCCACCATCTGTCGATCGATCGGCATCGATTCGCCGCCGCGCGCTTCGCGTTGCGCATAGATGCCGAGCAGTTCGGCGGCCACGTCGCGTACTTTCTCTGCAGCTTTCCTGCGCGCGCGTTCCCACGCATCGCCGCCCAGCGAATGCAGCGGCGCCAGTTCCGGCGCGGTGCCGGTATAGCGGCTGACCAGACCCAGCTGCGCCACCGGCACGTAGAGCTTGTCGCCCTTGGCGTATTCGATGATGAGGAACTCGCCGTCCATGCCGCCCAGTTCCATCGAGACCAGGCCCTGGTAGCGACCCACGCCGTGATCGACGTGGACAATGGGCGCGCCGATGGTGAGCTCGGTGAGATCGCGGATGATGCTTTCCGGATCGCGCGCCGCGCCGCGGCGTCGCTTGCGCTCCGTGCGCACGCGCTCGCCGAACAGTTCGCGTTCGGTGAGTACGGTGAGCGCCGGATCGTTGAGCGCGAAGCCTTGTTCCAGTCCTGCCGTGGTGATGGCAAGACGCAGCTTGTCGTTGCTCAGAAACGCCGGCCAGCCATCGAGTGTCTCGGGCTTGAGACCTGCGCCGGCCAGTTGTTCGATCAGCGCTTCGCGGCGGCCCGCCGAATCGGCGGTGATCAGCACGCGTCCCGGATAATTGGACAGGAAGTGGCGCAGCGACGTGCCCGGCTCCTCACCCTTGCGGTTGAGCGGCAGCTCCGGCGCGGGCTGCGTGCCGGTGGGCAGGGCGTGCTCGTGGCCGCTCTCCACCACTTCGATGCGCAGGCGCTTGTTGAGCTGTTCGCGCAGCAGTTCGGTCGGCAAATACAGCTCGGCGGGCGGCAGCACGGGACGTTCGATATCGTGCGCGCGTTGGTCGTAGCGCTCGCCGGTCTGCGTCCAGAACTGTTCGGCCGATTCGAGCGCGCCTTCGCCGAGCAGGAACACGGCGTTGTCGGCGAGATAGTCGAACAAGGTCGCGGTCTGCTCGAAGAACATGGGCAGGTAGTACTCGATGCCGCCCGGCGTCACGCCTTCTTTCATGTCCTGATAGAGCGGGCAGCGGCGCACGTCGATCGGGAAGCGTTCGCGCAGGCGCGTGCGGAAATCCTTGGCGGCGTTTTCGGTGAGCGGGAATTCGCGCGCCGGCAGCAGCTCGATGGTCTCCACCTGCTGTTGCGAGCGCTGCGTCTCCGGATCGAAGCTGCGGATCGATTCCACTTCGTCGTCGAATAGCTCGATGCGGTAGGGCTGGGCCGAACCCATCGGAAAGATGTCGATCAGCGCGCCGCGTACGGCGAAATCGCCGGGCTCGGCCACTTGCGGCACGTTGCGATAGCCGGCCGCTTCCAGGCGGCGCTGTTCGGCGGCCAGGTCCAGCTTCTGGCTCTTCTTCACCACCAGACCGGCGCCGGTGATGTGGCTGCGCGGAGCGATGCGCTGCATGAGCGTGGCGATGGGCACCACCAGCACGCCGCGCTGCACGGTGGGCAGCTGGTAAAGCGTGGCGATGCGTTGCGAGACGATGTCCGGGTGCGGACTGAACACGTCGTAGGGCAGCGTTTCCCAGTCCGGAAAATGCAGCACGGGCAGATTGCCCGCGAACACGCGCAGCTCGTCCTCCAGCGCGCTCGCCCGCTGGGTGTCGCGCGTGACGGCGACCAGCAGGCCCTGGTGCGTGCGCGCGGCTTCGGCAACCAGCAGGGCGCGCGAGGAGCCGTGCGGCGACGTCCAGAAACGGCGCTGCTTGGGACTGGTGGGCAGGGAAGGGTGGGGAATCGACTTGGTCATGCGAACCCGACAATCAGAGGCGTGGCTAACCACACCGGAAAGCGCGCAAGTGTAACGCGACCGCCCCGGACGAGCCGGGGCGGATGGACTTCTCTATATGGGAACGCGTGCGAGGCGCGACAAGCCCGGGCGGCTGGCGCCTCAGAGCTGCAGCGAGATCTGCGCGGTGCCGGGTTCGTCCGGCGTCAGGCGGCGCACGAAGCCCAGTTCCTTGCACAGCTGCAGCATGGGGCGATTTTCCAGCAGCACATAGCCCCAGATCTCGCTCAGGCCACGCTTGCGGCAATCATCGACCAGGCGCTGCATCAGCAGGGCGCCCAGGCCCTGGCGGGCCCAGTCATGCTCGACCAGCACCGAGAACTCGGCACTGTTGGCGGACTCGTCCACAAAGATGCGGCCGACGCCGCGAAGCTCGGCCGGCTGCACCGTTTCGTCCATCAGCACGAAGGCCGTTTCCAGCTCGGGATCGATATTCGTCAGGCGCAGGGCCATCGAATCGGGCAGCTCGCCCATCGAATGCAGGAAGCGGCGGCGGATGTCTTCCGGCGACAGGCGCGAGAACTGGCGCTTGAGCGCGGCCATGTCACCCGGCTCGATGCCGCGCAGGAACAGCTCGCGGCCATCGTGGGTCTGCACCCGCTCACCCTTGGACTTGGACGGCTCCACCAGGCGCGGGCGTGCAAAACGCTCGGGGCTGCGCAGGGGCACCAGGGCGCGGCTGTTGGAGTAGTAGTCGATGGCGGGAGTCATGCCCATACTTTACCGTACTGTGTGCAGTGCAACATGAACAAAAGGCCTTCAAGGCAGCGCTTCTTGGTGACTCTATGTCGCACCGCATGGCTGAGCGCACGCGAAATTCTGCGAGAGCGGGCCGGACCCGGGCAGAATGCGCCAGCACGCCTGTGACGGCGTTGAGAGAGAGTGAAATCCATGGCGACTGGGTCCAAAGGCATCACCCCGGCACAACTGGAGAAGCTCTGCGGGGGCTGGCCCGGCGTGACCCGGGACATCAAATGGGGCGCGGACCTGGTGTTCAGCGTGGGCGGCAAGATGTTTGCCGTCATGCCCACCGACGGCGGACGGATCTCCTTCAAGGTGGAGGACGAGCGCTTTCTGGAACTCAGCGACCAGCCGGGTATGATCGCCGCCCCTTATCTGGCCCGCGCCCGCTGGATCTCAGTAGTGGAGCCCAAGCGTTTCAGCACCGCGGAACTGTCGGAGCTGATCGGCACGGCCTACGGGCTGATCCGCGCCAAGCTGACCAAAAAACTGCAGGCCGAGTTGGGCGAGTGGCCGCCATCAAAGGAACACAAGAAGTGAAGCAATACATCGGCAGCATCGCCCTCGTCGTGGCGGACTACGACGAAGCGATCCACTGGTACACGCGCGTGCTCGGCTTCACGCTGATTGACGACACCGATATGGGCGGCGGCAAGCGCTGGGTCGTGGTGGCGCCGCCGGGCGCTGCTGAAACGCGCGTGCTGTTGGCGAAGGCGACGACGCCGGAGCAGTTGGCACGCGTGGGCGATCAGACCGGTGGTCGCGTGTTCCTGTTGCTGCACACCGACGATTTCTGGCGCGACTATCGACGCATGGAAGCGGAGGGCGCGACGTTCTGCGAAAAGCCGCGCGAGGAAGCGTATGGCACGGTGGTGGTGTTCCAGGATTTGTACGGCAACAAGTGGGATTTGTTGCAGCTCAAGTCCGCCTAACCCCGCGCAGATTCCTGTGGGAGCGCACCCTGTGCGCGACAAGCCTACGGAGCGATACACCCCGGCGTGGCTGTCGCGCACAGGGTGCGCTCCCACAGGTCAATCGGCGATATCCGGCTCGAAGAAACTCCAGCGGATATCCGGGAACCGCACCTTCATGGCGCGCTCCACATTGTTGATCGCTTCGACGAGCGCCGACTGATCCGGCGCCGGCGACATGCGCGCCTTCACCGCGACCATCACGTCCGGGCCCATCTGCAGAGTGAGCAGGTTGAGCACCACATCCACTTCCGGGCGCGCATTGATGAAGGCCACCAGCTCCTCGCGGCGCCTGGGCTCCACGCCCTGGCCGATCAGCAGGTCCTTCACTTTGTTGGCGATCACCACGGCCACCAGCATCAGTAGCGCGCCAATGGCGACGGTGCCGGCGGCGTCGTAAAGCAGGTTGCCGGTGATCATGGTCGCCAGCACGGCGAGCAGCGCGATGGTCAGGCCGAGCAGGGCGGCGAGATCCTCGCCGAAGATCACCAGCAGCTCACTCGAGCGGGTTTCGCGAAACCAGCGCCACAAGCTGCGGCCCTCGCGGGCCTTGTTCACTTCGACGAGGCAGCCGTGCATCGAAATGGATTCGGCGACCACGCCGAAGGTCAGCACGCCGATCGCCAGCCACGCCCATTTCAGCGGCTCCGGATGGTTGAGCTTGTGGATGCCTTCGTAGATGGAAAACATGCCGCCCACGCTGAATAGCAGGATGGCGACCAGGAACGACCAGAAATACAGGGCGCGGCCCCAGCCCAGTGGGTATTCATCCGAAGGCGGTCGGTCAGCCTGGCGCATCCCCAACAGCAACAGGCCCTGGTTGCCGCAGTCGGCCAGCGAATGCACCGCTTCGGCCAGCATGGCGCCCGAGCCGGTGATGAACGCGGCCACGAGCTTGCTGATGAAGATGGCGAAATTGGCGCCGAGGGCGAGCAGGATCGCCCTGAGTGAGTTTGCCTGACCGGACATCGTGCCTTCCTTTGGACGAAGGCGCTGAGTTTAGCCGGCTATGCGTCGCGTCAGTGTATGACGCCGCCCACACCGATGCCGAAGCTCACGTTCGACTTGCCGGCTTCCATTTCGGAGGCGGTCCACACGTGCGACTGCGCCACGCTGACCGTCGGGAAGACGTAGCTGGCCTGCCCCACGTTGCCGGGACGCGTGCCGGTGATGCGGCCGGCAAGCGTGATCAGCGAGCCGGTCGGATAGTTGAACGGCTCCACGAAGCCCGGCATCACCGCGACGAAACGACCCCAGCCACCGTTGTTGTCCAGCTTGGGACGCTGCGAGCTGTCCAGCGGATAACCCACCACTTCCACTTCGCTGCGGTCGGGGAAGTTGCGCACTTCGACCACGGTGCCGCCCCAGATCACGTCGGCATTGGCATAGCGGTCCGGTGACTGCGCCACGTTGTTCGGCGTTGTGGCCACGGTGTTGGCCGACGGCTTGTAGATGGGCGCCGGCGCGCAAGCCGCGAGCGTCAGCATGGCGAGGGCGGCGGCACTGCGCAGGAGGGTGCTGGAGGCGTGGGTCATGGCCGTATTCCGCGTGAGTTGGTTTGAGCTTAACGGGCTCGTCGCGCGGAAGGTATACGGCAAGTGGAAACCGGATCAGGCATTCAGCTGGCGCTGTCCTGCGCCAGCCAGTCGAGCCGCCATTGGGCAGGGCGTTCCTGCGACAACATGGGCGCCATGGCGCGCAGCGAATCGCGCAGGGCGTCGTCCAGCTTCCACGGGGCGTTGAGGATCACCATGCCCGAGCCGTTGAGTCGCAGCGGCGAATCGTCCGGATGCACCATCAGCTCCGCGCGCAGCACGCGCCGCGCGCCGCAGTGCTGCAACCAGCGATGGAAGGGCTGCACCTGGCTGCGCAGCTTGATCGGATACCACACCGCATACACGCCGGTGGGCCAGCGTTCCAGCGCTGCCTTGAGCGCCTTCTCGATCACGCGATACTCGCTGTCCTGCGCTTCATAAGGCGGGTCGATCAGCACCAGGCCGCGTTTTTCCTTGGGCGGCAGCAGGGCCTTGAGTGCTTCATAGCCGTTGCGCTGATGCACGTGTACGCGGTGGTCGCGATGGAACAGGTCGCGCAGGCGCGTGGCTTCCTCCGGGTGCAGTTCGCATAGCTGGGCGCTGTCGATGTCGCGCATCGCGTTGGCGACCTGCAGCGGCGAGCCGGGGTAGAGCTTCAGGCCGTGATCGTTGCCCGGCAGGCGCAGGATGGCATCGAGCCAGCGGCGCAGCAGCGGCGGCAGCGCCTGGGCCTTGCCGTTGTTTGGAGACAGGTCCGGAAACAGCAGCCGCGAGATGCCGTCTTTGTATTCGCCCGTTTTGCCCGCCTCGGTGCTGTCCAGCGCATAGCATCCGCTGCCGGCGTGCGTATCGATGAAGGCGAACGGGGTCGGCTTCGCCTGCATGGCTTCGATCAGCGCGAAAAGGACGCTGTGTTTGAGGACATCGGCGAAGTTGCCGGCGTGGTAGGCGTGGCGGTAGTTCATGGGGAGGAGGGGGCGCCGGGCGGAGGGACAGTATAGGGGGTGGTGGGGCGCGCCTTTACTCCCTCTCCCCGCCGGGGAGAGGGTTGGGGTGAGGGGCCAATCTAGCCTCATCGTGAAACAGAGACGGTGCGTAGTTCTTGCTCGTCATCCCGGCGCACCCCACAAGAGGGGGCGAGGGCCGGAAGCGCTCTTCAACAGCCGGATGGCTGGTCATCCAGTAGCGGCGGTCTTTGATTGTCGCGATGCCGCGATCTGGCTCGCCTGCCGCGGGCTTCCGTGCCGCTGCCGCGGCCCGAGTTACTTTTCTTTGCTTGCCCAAAGAAAAGTAACCAAAAGAAACGGCACCCCGGATGACGCGCCTTCCGGGCCTGCGGCCCTCCAGGTGCGCGGGCGGGTTACGGGGTTTTTCGACAGGACATCCCTGTCCTGTCGAAAAACTGGCCGCATCCATGCGGCCACCCTTCGGGCTTTCCTCCACCCGCCCGCCGCGTCATACGGGGACCCCGAGGGCGAAGAGCCACACCAAGAGCCGAACAACGCCAGGCGCGC